>NZ_JBTNDV010000010.1:0-157919 GCF_054510815.1 Arthrobacter glycogeni | reverse complement strand
TGATTGCAACTGTCGCCCGCGTGCCCTGCGTGCTGAGAGCAGCTCGGCGATCAGGCAAAAACCCGTCCGCAATACGACAGCCACTGCGGTGAGGGCACCGGCTGTCGTGACCATGGCGCCGCCCGGGGTGGAATACTGCTCCTGCAAAGTCATGACACACGCCCGCAGGAAATCCGCCAGGTTCGAGGTGAACGGCATGGCGGGCACCGCCAGAGCCACCCCTGCAAGGACGACGCCCGCGACAACAGTGACCGACAATGCTTGCCAGACGAAGATCCCGATCTTAGGCGACCGGTCGGACCAAGTGCCCCTGGCCAACAACGGCGCCACCCCGGCAGCAGCCACAGCGTACGCGAGTAAAAAGAGCGGGACACTCACTCGCTAACCCGGGCCCGGTGCTGCGACTGCGCGGCCTGGTCCAACGCAGCCCGTAGCTGTGCCACCTCATCGGCAGGGATCTGCTCCAGGAAATGCAACAGGGTCGCCGTGCGGTCACTGCCACCGGCGAGGACTTCGCCCATATGCGCTGCGGCGTACTGCTCTCGGGTCTGCGTGGGACGATAGCGGAACGCCCGTCCATCCGGCTCCCGCACCAGTAGACCCTTGCGCTGCAAAGTGTCCATCACGGTTTTAACAGTCATATAGGCGATTTCGCGGTCCCGCTGAATGTCTTCCAGAATGTCGCGCACGGCGGCCGCCCCCTGAAAGGACCACATCCGGTCCATGATGGTGGATTCAAGCTGGCCAAGACGATGCATGCCCGGACCCTTTCTTCTTGCAGTAAACCGAAACCGTACCGTTAGGATCCAATCCTACCGTGCATAGTAGATCCCGCATACCGCCCGTTAGGTCTGAGCGAGCCGCCGCCGGAGTTTCTTCTCTGACAATCGCCCGTAGCTGAACATCGGCCCATTGACCAGGATTCCGGGAGCGAACGCGACGCCATGGTGCACCGCGAGATCGCGGCCCTGGGTGCTGGTCAGTTCGACTTCTTGAATCACCAGGGGGTGCGTGGCTGATATGTTCTGCAGAGTGTTTTTTGCCTGCTCACACCATGAGCAATCCTCTTGGGTTAGCAGTGTCACGGTGTGCATCAGGCGACCCGCCCTACTGTGAGGTCGTTCACGAGTTGGGTCACGGGCACATACATGGTGTAGTCCGGTGCCCCGCCGTAGTCGGCGCGCCACTGGATCGTTCCGTCGGGCCCGACGAGGATGAAGGTGTGGCCGTTGCGTGAATCTCCCATCATTCCGAATTTGTTGGCCTCGTATTGGCGGGACACTCTCAGGTCGGTGTCGGCCAACGCCACCGATTCCAGCCCGTCGTCGGTCATTTTGCGTTCGATGAGATCCGCTGGCCCACTGGTGATGGTAACCAGAGCATCGATCCCGGCGTCCTGCAGCACCGAAGGGGTTTCCTCCAGATCCCTGATCTGGTCCCAGCAGGGCTGGCACCCCAAACCCTCATGAAAGTAGAGCAGCGTGGATTGACCGCTGTAGTCGCCTAAGTCCACGGTGCCTCCGTCGACGGACGGCAGGGTGAAAGCGGGGGCTTGGGATCCGGTCCCGGGGGATCCGACGTCGTAATTTACGCCGTTCGCTCGCGCTTGGGAAGCGTCGGGGTCAGGGTTGATGGAGCCCTGATAGACCAGGAACAGGCCAACCATGGCGGCTACCGCGGCGGCGGCCAGAACCAAGAATCGCTCTACCGGCGTGGTGCTCTTCTTGGGTGATGCGGACGGCTTTGTTGATCCCATTAGAGGGAATCCTTTCGGGGGACGGTACGGTCGATTTCGGGTTGCGGGTGGTCGCCGGCAGTGTCAGTGCGTGGACTCGGGTCGCCCTGGTTGCGGGGCGGAGCTGTCACGGTGCTGGCTTCCATCGGCAGTCCTGAGGAATCAGGCGGTGCTGGGTGGGCTGCGGCGTCGATCCCATCAGCTGGCTTGCGTCGGACGGCGGTGGTAATCAGCCACAGCAACGCTCCGAAGATCAGCAAGGTAGGAATCCACCCCGGAATGAAGCCAAGAAGGTCCTGGACGTTCGAGACGAAATGGGTGAGTTCGGCGGAGAAACGCACTTCCCAACCATCGGTCGCCATTCCCGGACCGCGCGCCGCAAGGGCAATCGTGAGTGCGCCCATGGCAACCATGAGCGTCCCGGAAAGGAAGGTGGCGACCGGGACACGGTAGGAGGTTCCGGGAATCAGCGGCAGTGTCCGACCGGTGAGGAATTTTCTTTCCCCAATCCGGTGCCGGTCCCACACCAGGGCCATCACACATAGCGGTGCGACCATGCCGAACACGTAGGCGACGCCGACCGCGAGGGCTGCCGGGAACGACGAAGCCGCTCCGGATACTGCTGCAACTCCTGCCAGCGCCGGCGCGCAGCATGCGCTGGCTGCGCCGGAGAAAGCGCCAAGAGCGTAGACGGAACGTATTGAGCTTCCACCGGATCCGCCACGGACGAACATGGGGAGCATGATCTTCTTCCCCGCCAGGATGAGTCCGCCCATCAGCATCATCGCCAGCCCGCCAACGGTGAAGACCGGGGTGTGATAGTCGATCAGCAGTCGGCTCAGCACCGCGGCGCCGAACGCTATTGGCAGGATGATGGTGCCGACGCCGGCGGCGAAGACCAGGGTCATGGCCAGGATTTGTGTCTTTCGCCTGAATGTCGTGGCGAAGAAGGCTGGCAGCATCACTGAGACGCAGCACGGCGCGAGGAGCGCGACCATGCCACCAAGAAATGCCGCCAATATGGTGGTGGATAGGAGTATTTCCTCCACGCGCCCGTCCTTTTGATGATGATGCTCATGAGGTGGTCCGGTGCTACTGCGGCATAGCGCTGTGACCGGGTGAAACGAGGTGACAACTGATCAGCGATCCCCTAGGAAAAGGGAGCCCGGGGTATCGCCCCCATCTGTCGCCCGCGTGCCTATCAGATGGGCGTTGCGGATCGCCGCGGGGATTACCTCAGTGTCGGGAGGGCGCGTTCTGCTGCTTCAGGGCCGCAACTTGCTCCCGCAGTTGTGACAACTCAGCTGTTTGCGCCGAAGATACAGTAGAAACTCCCGGGTTGGACACCCGTTGACCCATGGCGCAGTTGCCCCGTCCGCATCGGGCGGAGGCAAAAGAAATAGGTTGCTGTCAGGGAGGCTATGAGGACCGCTACCGGCAATGCCCATTCAGTCATCGCAGGGTCGCCCTGGCTGGATCGGGACGGGAGGGGTCGAGACGGGATGGGTCGGCGCTTGCGTCGCCCTGACTGGCACGCAGCTGGTCGACTTCGGCGCGCAACTTGACCAGCTCCGCCTCATCGAGGGGTTTCTCCTGCGCGGGGGATGATTTGTTGCCGCGCATCATGAGCCACATCATTAATCCCATACCCACCGGGCAGGCGAGGAGGGCAAGTGCGTACAGGGTTTCACTCATCAGAGTTTTCCTTCACTTTCGGGGGTGGGGTGTGAGGACATCATTTTGGTCGGATCCATCTCGGTATCCGCGTCCATCATCTGTTCGTGCATGCGCACCATGCCCGGGTTGTCCGTGATCATCTGTTCGTGCAGGCGGGCCATGCCCGGGTTGTCGTTCGTCATTTGTTCGTGCATTTTCGCCATGCCAAGGACCGGGTCTTGATCGTCCATCCCGTGATGATTCTCGGCCGCGGCTTCACTCCTAGCTCCGTCAGGGACGGACGGGGGTGCGGCGGCCACGGACGGAGCAGCCACCGCCAGGGCCAGAAGCCCCGTAGCTGCCATGGTGGGTATCCAGATGTTCTTAGCCATCGTTGTTTGGTCCTTTCCTTGATCGGTCACTATCAGATACTAAAGAAGATAGTAGACACATACTAGACATAATAGTAGTGGTGGATCAAGTCAGTGTCACTAGCTATCAGTGTCACTAGCTATTCGGCAGAACCCACTCCTTTCGCGACTCACAACCTAGGGGCGCGGACCGCGTCTCCTATCGATCTACTAGCCCTGCTAGTATTTACGGGGTTTAGCAGTACCAGGCGGCAAGCCGGTGGAGGGAACACTGCAAAAGGAAAGCGAGAGGCATCTGATGGGTAGGGCATCTTTGCGCGACATGAGTAGACGCCCCCGAAAAAGCCGGTTGCTCCGTGGGGTGCCGGCAGGCGTTGTTGCGGGCTTGTTGTTGGTGATGTCTATTCCGGTCGGCCCGGCCTCGGCTCATACCTATCTCGTGTCCTCGGATCCAACCGACGGTGTGACTGTGGGTGTGGTTCCGGGGCAGGTGACGCTTGTATTTACGGAGCAGGTTGAGCTGGATTTTGCCGATGTCACTGTCTCGGTAGCGGGCGGTCCGGCTTACGGCGCGTTGACCGAGACCGAAGGGAAATCGTTGGTAGCACCAATACCTCCCGGGGCGGCCGACAGTCAGCCTGGGAGTGGGCCTGCCATTTGGGAGATTGCGTATAGAGTCACCGCCGGTGACGGGCATCCGGTGAACGAGTCCTTCTCATTCACTGTCTCGCCGGGTTCCTCCGCCCCGACTGCCGCGGAATCGGTCGCTGGACCGGTGGACGGTGTTGGTTCCGGGGCGTGGGCTTCCGCAGCCCGTTCTCGGCAGGTTCCCGGATGGGCGATGCTGGGCCTTGGCTCGGTAACTGTTGCGGTCGTTCTGGCGTCTGTGCTGGTCGTCCGCGGACAGTCCCGCAGGGCACGAGGATGAACCTCGACGACAGGGCGTGCCGGATCGGGTGGGCGGCAATCTTGGTGATTTTGGTACCTCTTACTGCCGTCGCGGTTCTTGTCGTATCAGGCACTGCGGGCCCTCCCGGTCCGGGCCTCCCGGACCCCGGTGCGATCACTCGATGGGGGGCCCCGGTAGCCCGCGCCCTGCACGACGCCGCAGCAGCCCTGACTATTGGTTTCCTCGTAACAGCGGCGGTCGTCCTCCCCCACCAAACCCAAGACGAAAACCAGGGCCGGCCGGTCCTCGGCTCAGCCGCAGCCAGGGCTGTGTTATTCGCAGCGGTTGCGGCATCGGTTTGGGCGGTTGCCGGTGCCGCCGTAGTGACCTTCGCCTATTCGGACGTGGCAGGGTCCAGCCCTTCGGACATTAACGGTGCGGACATGGTCCAGTTCCTGACCGGTTTCGACCTCGGGCGGTCGCTAGGGTTGAGTGCCTTTCTGGCACTGATTGTTGCCACCGGCTGCTGGATGACCACACGGACTTTTACTGTTGGACTCCTCACACTGCTCAGCCTGGTTGCCCTGACACCGCTGACTGTTACCGCTCACGGGGCGTCAAACCACGAAGCGGCGGTCAACCTGCTCGGCCTTCACCTGATTGGGGTGACGATTTGGACGGGAGGGTTGGCCGCGCTAGTGATCCTACGGCGAACAATAGGAGCCGATTTCCCTGTGCTGGCGCGAAGGTATTCAAGAATTGCTGGAGCAAGCTATGTGCTGGTGCTCGTGTCCGGCGTCGCCGGGGCGTTCCTGCGCCTGGCTTCCACTGCGGGTCTGGAAGGAACGTACGGGATCCTGCTCATCGCCAAGACGGTGGCCGTCGTCATGCTCGGCGCGGCGGGATGGTATCAACGGCGCCGTATCCTCACCGTGCTCGCATCCCGGCCCATGGCAGGAAAAACCTTCGCCCGGTTCGCGGGCTTCGAAATTCTCATCATGGCGTTCACATTTGGCCTGTCCGTCGCTTTGGGCCGGACGTCTCCGTTTGCCGAGTCCGCCGTCGAGTCAGCCGCGGAATCCTTCCTCGGAGCTGCACTGCCACCGGCGCCCGGCGCCCTGGATTGGTTAACGCAATGGCAATTTGACGTCATCTGGGCACCCATCACAGTGCTGCTCCTGGGTTGGTACGTCAGCTCCCAGCGGAAGGCCGTGAAACTCGGGCAGCACTGGCCTGTCTTCAGAACCGTCACCTGGGCCTTGGGGTGTGCCCTTCTGCTGTGGGCAACGAGCGGAGCCCCGGCTGTCTACGCAAGATTGTTGCCCAGCATGTTCGTCACCAGCCAAGTCCTCATTGGGCTGATAGTGCCCATCCTCTTCGCTCTCAGTCGCCCGTTCCTGCTCGCCCGGCACACCCTTGCCCCGCGAACCGATGGAAGCAGAGGAGTCAGAGAGTGGCTTACCTGCACCGCAGAACTGACCGTTACACGCAAACTGGCGCACCCGGTACCCGCGACCCTCGTCTATCTGGGCTTCCACGGGACCCTGTACTTCACCCCACTGCTCGGCCCGCTGGTCAGCAGCAACGCCGGACGGCTCGCCTCCACCGGCGCAGCACTGGCAATCGGGTATTTGCTCTCCCACACGCTAATCACCCATCCCCCCTCACCCAACGCAGCAAAGGTCAAATTAGCAGCGCTCTTGACCGTGTTGGGTTTTCATCTAGCAGCCGGGCTCTCGCTCGCAACACGAGATAACCTTATCGGCGGTGACTGGTACCTCCTCGTCAGTGAACTATGGAACATCCCGGTCACCACCGACCAGCCCATCGCTGGCCTGATCCTTTGGGGTGCAGCACTGCCACCCCTGCTGGCCCTCGCCATCGGACACCCACGTCCAACAGAAACTCACCCGGCCGGACTCGGCTCTGCCGGACTTGACTGTGCAGAACTTGACTGTGCAGAACTTGACTGTGCAGAACTTGGCTCTGCGGGGCAGGAGCTCCGGGAGCAGGCTCGCAGCCTGGCGGAACAATAAATTAGGCCTCCCGGATCGGTGACTACTATTCTTGTTAGTAACCTCGGGCTGATGCGACCTCCTGGAACAGCAGACTGCCCGACAACAGCCGGCCCCGGCTAACTCACAGCGACGGAAACGCTCATTCCGCCACCGTTCGACAGAAAGTAATCCCAATGCTCCTGAAAACCCTTCCCGGTAACAGCCAAAAAGTGCGCACCGCAGCCCTCGGACTTACAACCGTGTTTCTCCTGGCGGCCTGTGGGCAACAGGCATCCAGCCAGGCTGAAGAAACCCCTCACAACGACGAAACACCGCACAGTGATGAAACGCCGCACGGTACGGAAAACCCGTTCGGCCACGTGCACGGGCTTACTTTCAACGAAGACACTGAACAGCTCCTGCTGGCCACCCACAACGGGTTGTTCGACGTTGCTGCTGATTCCATCGAAAAACTGGGTTCCGCCCTTGATTTGATGGGATTCGCCGGCGCGGGTCCGGACCTCTACTACGCGTCAGGGCACCCCGGACCTGGATCCGATCTTCCCAACCCCATGGGCCTGATCGAATCAACCGACGGCGGAGAAACCTGGCAGGAACTTTCCCGTCAAGGCGAATCGGACTTTCACACACTGACCGTGTCAGAGGCCGGCGTCATTGGATTCGACGGAACCCTGCGGCTGAGCACAGATGGGAAAGAATGGTCCGAGGCCGAGACCCAAATCCAACCGGCGAACCTCGCGGCGTCCCTCGACGGCCCGATTGTTCTGGCTACCACCGAGGATGGCGTCCAACGCTCTACCGATGGTGGCATGACGTGGACACTACCGCCTGAGTCCCCAATACTGCTGCAGACAACGTTCGCTGATACGGATACCGTCGTAGGCGCCACCCCCGACGGTGTTGTTCACATCAGTCAGGACGCGGGACAGACCTGGGAAGAAACCGGCGGATCAACAGCCCAACCGTCCGCCATCGCTGCGGCCGTCGAAGAAGATGAGCTGCGGATCTGGGTGTCAACAGAGAAAGGCATTGAGTTCTCCGATGACAATGGTGCGTCCTTCACGACGACCGTGCAGGCCGGACAATAACGTTCTCGTGCACACCACTTCGGTACCACGGGAGCACCAGCGGCCAGCCGAGGCCGGTCGGGATCTCCTGTGACGATCGGTGAGTTCTTCGCGCAATCCGTACAATCCGGGGCGCTCCTGCTGGCCATTCCGCTGGCCCTGATCGCCGGAATCGTCTCTTTCATATCGCCGTGCATTCTCCCACTGGTGCCAGGCTACATGGGATATGTTTCCGGACTCACCGACCCGAACTCCCCAGGGAACCGCCGCAAAGTCCTCACCGGCGTCGGGTTATTCATCCTCGGCTTTGCCCTGGTCTTCACTTTTTACGGGGCGGCTTTCGGTCTCATCGGAGGGTGGATGCTGCGTTGGCAAGACCTACTCATCCGCATCCTGGGCCTCTTCGTCATCCTCATGGGACTCGTCCTGGTAGGACGCCTTTCCTTCTTCCAACAGAGCAAGAAACTTAGCTGGAAGCCGAAGACCGGGGTAGCCGGTGCGCCGCTACTAGGGGTGGTGTTCGGTCTAGGTTGGACCCCCTGCATGGGGCCAACCCTGAGCGCGGTCCTGGCCCTGAGCACAACCACCGGAAGCCCGTGGCGCGGAGCGCTCCTAGGATTCATGTACTGCCTCGGACTGGGCATCCCCTTCGTCCTCGTAGCACTCGGGATCGGCTGGGTGACACGGACCCTGGCGTTTGTCCGACGACACATCCGCATCTTCAACATCGCAGGCGGCTCCCTGCTCATCCTGGTCGGGCTGCTCATGGTCTCAGGAGTCTGGACCCTATGGATCTACCAACTCCAAAACCTCGCCGGAAGCTACCTCACCCCGGTCTGATCGATAAGTGCCGGTTTAGAGGTATTGGCAGACCTGGTCGGGCGCGCAGGCGGTGGGGTCGACTGTGAGGCTGGCCGAATGGAGGCTTTCTACCGTTTCGCGGAGAACTAGCAGATCCGCTACCTGGTCATCAAGTTCCTTCAGTCGTCCGGACAGTAGGGACTGGACATGGGCGCAGGGCGCGTTGCCTCGGTCCCGGATGTGGAGAATCTCGCCGATCTGGGCCAGTGTCAGGCCCGCGCGTTGTCCCCGTTTGATGAAGTCAATTCGCTGGACAGTATGTCTCGGGTAGTCCCGGTAGCCGCTTGAGGTTCGCGGCGGTATCGGCAGTAGGCCTTCCGACTCGTAAAACCGCAGGGTTTTGGTGGTGGCCCCAGTGGCACTTGCCAGTTCACCGATCCGCACAGTCATTCCTCCACTGTCTCCCGCAACTTGACCTTCCACCTTACTGGAACGTTGATGATGGGTTCTAATGTGTCCGGTTGCAGGAGGAGATAGATGATCATGGTTGAGCACGATTTCGATCTAGCTGTAGTGGGTTCCGGTGGTGCGGCCATGGCTGCAGCGATCACAGCGCGGCAGTCCGGGAAGACGGTAGTGCTCGTTGAGCGCGGGGTGTTGGGAGGAACATGCGTGAACGTGGGGTGCGTTCCCTCAAAGACCCTGCTGGCCGCAGCCGGAATGCGTCATACGGCGATGAACAACCCCTTCCCCGGAGCGCCGACCTCCGCCGACCCTATCAACCTGAAATCTTTGATAACGCAAAAGGATAAACTGATTGAGCACCTACGTGGTGCGAAGTACGCCGATGTGGCCGCTGCCTACGGATTCGAAATCCGTGCCGGTGAAGCTTCCTTCATCGACGAAGCGACTCTGGCAGTTGATGGCGTGCCCTTGTCCGCGCGATCGTTTATTGTCGCGACGGGAGCCCGACCCGTCCTACCGGAAATGACCGGACTCGATGAAGTGGAATACCTCACCTCCACCAGTGCTATGGAACTAACCAGCCTTCCCCAATCACTGATCGTCATTGGCGGTGGCTACGTGGGCCTGGAGCAGGGCCAGCTGTTCGCGCAGTTGGGGTCAACGGTGACCATCATCGGGCGAATCGCCCCGGCCGCCGAACCTGAAATGGCGACTATCCTCCGTGCCGCATTGACTGATGCGGGGATAAGTATTGTCGAGGAACATGCGGTGTCCGTCTCCGCCGCAAACAAAGGCATCACCGTCAGCACCAGCTCCGGCCGCGCGCTCCCGGCAGAGAAACTGTTGATCGCCACAGGCCGGGCCGCGCGAACGGACGGACTGAATCTCGACGCCGCGGGTGTCGCCACCGACGAACGGGGGTTTATAACGGTCGATGACCAGCAGCGGACCAGCAACCCGCGTGTCTTCGCCGCGGGCGATGTAACCGGAGGACCGCAGTACGTCTACGTTGCCGCCGCAGCCGGAAAGGCCGCAGCACACAACGCACTCCAAAACGTTAAGGAGACTGAACCGGCACGGGTGGATTACACCGGACTTCCCGCGGTCATCTTCACCCAACCACAGTTGGCCACAGCGGGCCTTACCGAAGCGGAAGCCATCGCCAGCGGATACCAATGTGAATGCCGCGTACTGGGCTTCAAAGATCTACCCCGGGCGCTGGTCAACCATGACACCAACGGTGCCATCAAAATGGTCGCCAGTGCCAACACTGGCCAAATTCTCGGACTCAGTGCGGCCGGCGACGGGGTAGGAGAAATAATGTTGGCCGCCACTTACGCTATCCAGGCCGGCATGACAACCCGGCACATCGCCGACACCTGGGCGCCATACCTGACCATGTCCGAAAGCCTCCGCCTCGTCGCCGGACTATTCCACAACGAAATGCCCACCTCGTGCTGCGCCTAACGAGGCATGAGGACTGCTCTCATGGATAAACCGACTTCCTTAGCCACTCTCATGCGGCAACAGCAATACCGACGGCTGTGGACCGCCCGGACCATTTCCCAGTGGGGGGATGCGTTCAACACGGTCGCCCTGGTTCTGTTGGTCTACTCACTCACCGGTTCCGGCCTCGGAGTCTCTGGGGTGGTCATCGCCGAAATCATCCCGGTCCTGATTTTGGCTCCCTTAGCCGGGGCACTGGTGGACCGACTGCCACGCGTGAAAGTCATGATCGCTGCGGACCTCATCCGGGCCGGGCTCGCCTTCGCCCTGCCCTTCGTGGATGGCAACGTCTTCAACGTCTACCTCATCGCTGTCGGCCTCTCGGCCGCGGCCGTGTTCTTCAACCCGGCAGCGCAATCAGTCTTACCCTCCATCGTCATGGAACGGGACCTGGTGGCTGCGAACAGCGGACTCTGGACCGCCGCCGTCATCTCCCAGGTCGTGCTCGCACCGCTGGCCGGGCTGGTGGTCGCAGTCTTCGGCTACGACTGGGCGTTCTGGATCAACGCCGCAAGCTACCTCGCCTCGGCCGCAGCCCTGTTACGCCTGAAAGTGTCGGCACAACCAGTACGCAACCATCGATCCTCCTGGTACCGGGACGCCCGTGAAGGCCTCTCCGAACTTGCCGGACACCGACTGCTGCGCGCACTGGCGGCCACCCAGTTTCTCGCCGCCCTTTCAGCCGGAGCGAGCGGCGCACTCCTCGTGGTCCTGGCACAGGACCACCTCCGCCTCGACGAAGCCAGCTTCGGTCTGCTCATCGGAGCCATCGGCGTGGGCGCCGCACTCGGTCCCCTCGTCCTCACCAGAATCACTAACAACCCTCGCCGCGCAAGGTTTGTGCTGGGGCCGTTTGTCCTGCGCGGCCTGGTCGACGCTGCCCTCGCGACGATCACCGGTCTGTATTCCGCCATGGCCGCCCTCATTGTCTACGGGCTGGGGACCTCCACTGGAGCCGTCACCTTCAACTCACTTCTGCAGGCAGAAATACCCGAAAAACTGCGTGGGCGTATCTTCGCGACCTTCGACATGCTCTGGCAATCCGGGCGCCTCATTTCACTACTGCTCGGCGGCATCGCCGCCGACCTTTTCGGCATCAGAGCCGTCTTCTACCTCGGCGGCGTCCTCCTCCTGGCCGCCGCCTGGACCGGCTGGCATGGACTCAGAAACGCACCCGCGACCGATTGACAGAGTGTTTCAGTTCCTTGAAAGGGGAACGACGGTCCGTCGCGGCGTTCTGGCGCGATAGTCATGAGAGATTCTTCTGCGTGTCGGCATCGCTCCCGGTACGTGCTGCCGGCGGTGTTCCCAGTCCATGGACGCCAGTAGACTCGGCGGCATGACTTCGCGGCAACGACCAGGGCCTCCTTGCGCCGGTGCGAGCGCGCTACTTAGATCTGCACCCAACCCCAGATCCCCGAACAGACGTTCTATCAACGGCGGGTGAAACACGTCAGACCGAAAGCTCATCGGATCGGTGAGCATCTGCGCATCGGCCGCCAGGACTTTGAGTCCTGGTTGTCGACAAGACTGGAACCATAGATGGCACCCTGTCGGCAGGTTCAGGTCAGGTTAGTGGTCTCGCATACCCCTCCGCCAGACACCCTCCCTAAAAACGGCGGCCGTTATGCCTAGGCCCACTCCATGGCCAGGTTTCGTGACTTCGACGGCGTTACCCGGAAAGTCGAGGTGCGGGCTACAGCTAGGTCAAAGAATGACGTTTCCACCCTGGACCGTTTCCTGAAGACCATGAGGACCAAGCACGGCAACGCCACGGCGAAGCTTTGCAGAACCGTCCTGTCAGGCATGCTGGGCCTCGCAGCCCGCCACGGCGCCCTGGACGGTAATCCGCTCCGCGACGTCGCCACGATCCCGACGAACCATAAGGAGGTCCGGGCGCTGACAGTACCCGAGGTCGGAGCGCTCCGTGCCGGCCTTCGACAATGGGAAGCCAACAGGACGCAGGCAGGCCCCTACCCCACCGTCGACTTGCTCGACGTCGTCGACCTCATGCTGGCCACCGGTGCCCGCATCGGCGAGGCTTTAGCGATTCGCTGGCAGGACATTGACCTGAAGGTAGAGCGGCCGACGGTCACCGTCAACGGGACCATCGTCTATATGCCGGGACAAGGCCTGACCATCCAGGACCACCCGAAGAGCACCAATTCCCGGCAAAGGTACTCACTTCCCCCTTTCGCGGTGGAAATGCTTCTGAAGCGGCAACTGGGCCGCCTCGAGGCCAACCCCTGGGACGTCGTCTTCCCATCCGCGGTCGGTTCTCTCCGGGATCCGAACAACTTCCGTAAGCAATGGCGCGTTGCGCGGGACGAGCTCGGGTTCCAGTGGGTTACCCCCCACACCTTTCGGAAGACTGTGGGAACCATGCTGGAGGCCTCCTCAGGCATGGCGTCGGCATCAGCACAGCTTGGCCATTCCAGCGAGAACGTCACCCGGAAGCACTACGTGCAGAAGACCCATGTGGCGCCTGACAACACCGTTCTGCTCGAAGCGTTTGGTCAGCGTCTGGATTGAATTCGGTGGGTTTCCGGTGGATGCCTACCTCAGACGCCCAAAGCAAAGAGCCCCTGATCCGCGTTTCCACAGGCCAGGGGCTCTTTGTCGTAGGGCTGCTGGGGCTTGAACCCAGGACAAACGGATTATGAGTCCGCTGCTCTAACCAGCTGAGCTACAGCCCCGCACCATGACGCCGAAGCGCACTGCTTATTCTAACGACACCCAGGTTATTCCGAAGACGCCACTCCTCAGACGTCCTTCCATCATCGCCCGGCTGCCGATATTTGAGGGGCGGGAAGCCCCGCCAGACGACCCGCCTACACAGCTTCGGAGTCCCGCGAGTCGCCGTAGTAAAGACCCTCGAACGTGGCGAGGGTAGCGGTGAGAGAATGCACGTCCACCATGGATCGGCTTGCTTTTCCCATCCGGTCAAGATCAGCAGCAGGAAGGCTCAGCAGCTGAGTGATCCGGTCCGCCAGCTCTGTGCTGTCGTGCGGCGTGAACAGGTACCCGTTGACGCCATGGTCCACCAGGTGGGGCAGCGCCATCGCGTTGGCGAGCAGCACCGGGGTGGAAGCCGACATTGCCTCAAGGGTCACCAGGGATTGCAGCTCGGCGGTCCCTGGTTGGCAGAACAGCGCTGCCCTCAGATAGGTCCGCCGGAGCTCCTCATCGGTGATCATCCCGCGGAACACCACCCGCCCATCCAGACCCAACCGGGTAACCTGTGCCTGGAGTGCCGCCTTCACCTCGCCACCGCCCACAATCTCGAGATGGACGTTGAGCGCTGGAGAGGTTTTGGCGACAGCGTCAATCAGGACATCAACATGCTTTTCCTCGGCGAGGCGTCCGACGAAGAGCACAGTGGGGTGGTTCTCGGGCTCAAGTGCTTCACCGGGTTGCAGTTCGTAGGCGGAGGAATCGATACCGTTGGACAGCGGCAGCACCTTCCGCAGGAACGCATGCTCATGCATCGCCTTCGCGGCCAGCGGAGTGGGCGTGGTGACCACGGCCGCCTTACCCATGACTTTGCCCATGTCACGCCAGGAATTCTTCGCAACAATTTTCTTGAACCACTCGGGGAAAGGCAGGAACGGGTTCAGGTTCTCGGGCATGAAGTGGTTGGTGGCCACCACGCGGATGCCACGCTTCACCGCCTCATAGAGGGTATACTCGCCCACCATGTAGTGGCACTGAATGTGCACCACATCGGGCTGCACCCGGTCAAAGAGCATGCTGATGTCCCGTTTAATCTCCCACGGCAGACAAATTCGCCAGTAGTCATGGGTAGGGACACCGTGGGACTTCAACCGGTACACAGGCCACTCGCCGTCGGCCTCGGTGAAGCTCTTGCCGTTCTGCGTGCCTGGCGCCAGGACGTGGACATTGTGCCCGCGAGAGTGCATTCCCTTGGCCAGCCGGTAGCCGAACTGGGCCGCCCCATTGATGTTGGGCGGGTAGGTTTCCGCGGCTATCAGGATGGTCAACGGCAATTTATCGGCCGGGTGGCTCACGGTGGATTCCTCTGTGGGTTACTGGCGGATGCGGCTGCTGGACAGACTGGGTCTCAGCTAGCGCCGACGTCGTACATCTTTTTGACGCTGCACTACATCGGGGTGATGGCGGGACAGCGCAATGACCCCCACAATAGCAACCAACGCTGCCATTCCCATGGCAATGGCGATCACCGATTTCACGTCGGATTCCAGCTCCCCCAGGATCACAATGCCCACCGCGATCCCCACTATCGGATCAATGACCGTCAGGCCGGCGATCACCAGGTCCGGCGGACCGGTCGCGTAGGCACTCTGCACAAACCAGGAGCCGAGAGCCGCTGCCACGGTAATCGCCACCAGCGTATAAAGCGGAACATTCAGGAGAAACCGCCCATTGGGGTCCAACAGGTGGGTGGCGATAATCTTCGTCAGCACTGCAACGAAGCCGAACAGCACTCCAGCACCCAGAATGTAGGCGAAGGCGCTGAGCCGGCGCCGGAAAAGCACCGCCAGGGATCCGAACAGGGCAACTGCGGCCGCCAGCAGCAGGACTGTGACCAGTTCCTGTTCCGGAAGCACCGCGTGGTTCTCACGGGTAACGTTGACCGCCAGCAACACGAACAAGGCGCTGCCGCTGACGCACGCAGCGATCGCGACGACGGTGGCCCGGTTGATCCGGATGCCCTGATCCTTGGAGTTCACGACGGTAGTGATCACCAAAGCGATCGCACCGATCGGTTGCACCACGGTGAGGCTTGCCATGCTGAGCGCGACGACGTTCAGCGCCATGCCGACCACCAGCAGGATCAGCCCGAGCACCCACCGCGGGTTGCGCAGCAGCCGGACGAAGCCCTTCGAGTTTAGTGAGAGGCCGCCGGTGTTGGACCGCACCGCGCTGCCTTGGCGCTGGGCTCCCACGGCAAGGAAACAGGCACCGACCAGAGCCAGCAAGATCGCTAGCCAGACCATGCGCCGCCCTTCGCGCAACGGGAGCGAAGGCAGTTAGCCTGCATCAACAGCCCCGGGCTGGGCAGATCCGCGGGATCTGCCGTCCGAACGGAACTTCCGATGGGCTGCGGTGAAATACCCGTAGAACGCTATCAGGTGACCGATACAGCCCAGGATAAGGAGAATATTCGCTGTGACGAGCAGCCACTGCAGGTCGAATCCGGGCACGCGGTGCAGCAGGAGCATTGGCGACCCGGTGAGTAGCAGCGCCGTGCGGATTTTCCCCACGTTGGTGACAGGAAGGTGCAACGGTCCGCGGAACAGGATCAGCGCGTTAAGGATGAGGATCGTGTCCGGGATGACGATAGTCCAGACCAACCAGGCTGGTGCGATGCCATCCACCACAAAAACCACTGCAATGACGATCAGCGCGGTGCGGTCTGCAATGGGATCGAGCCACTTGCCGACCGACGACACCTGGTTGAACCGCCGGGCAATATATCCATCAATCCAGTCGGTGGAACCGAGGACGACGAGGGTGAGGACCGCGAGGGCGTCCTCGTTGGCGACGATCAGGTAAACGAATAGCGGGACCCCGAGGAACCTGATGACCGTGATGATGTTGGGCAGGGTCCAGAAGGTCGCCAGTTCGTCGTTCTCGTGTCCCGGTCTGGCACCGGCCCCAATCAGTCTGATCATTTTCCCCTCCCCCCACCATTATGCAGGCAGGGCGGAATCGCCCGGACGTCGGGTCCGATCGAGTCGGGGCGTTTCCTAGCGTGAGACCAGTTTCTTCACCATGACAACAATCGCCGCTACCGAGCCGGCTACCACTGAGAGCGGCTTCCACCGGTCGGCCAGAGTGACATTGTGCACGTGTTCCCGCGGTCCGGCGGGGCTGCGCTCCGGGATGATTGACCGTGCCTGCTCGGCGAGCCGGTTGGCACTGGTCTTGGTCGAGGCCTTGGCGTGGTTCCAACGTGACTTGACGTCGAGTCCGCGCCCCAGATCGTCGCGCAGATCCGCCAGGTGGTCCCGACGCGACCCGGACCGACTGCGCAATTCGCCGTACGACGGCGTCGGCTCCTTGGGCTTGGAATCCTCCGGCTTGTCGTCGGGCTTTTCTTCCTTGGGCTTTTTGACATCGAGGGTCGCTGGATCAAAGCTTCGGCCTTCACGCAGGACGCCGATGTCGTAGCGAATGCCACGAATCGCATCCTCGGGCAGCAGCGGGAGGGTTTTCTTGAACCTGGAAACACCGATCAGCGCCGTGATGGCAATGACGATCAGGAACAGAACCGCCACCAGCAGCGCTGCCAGCCAGCCGTCCATGATGGTAGCCAAGCCGAGAATCGCGGCGACGATCAATGCAACAGCGAGAAAGGCGAGGAAGACAACCGCGACAACAAGGAATGCGGCAGCGATGCCCGCCTTGATGCCCTTCTGCTTCATCTGCTCGAGTGCCATCGAGAACTCGTCGCCGAACTGGCGAGGCGTGAGCCTGGCTAGAAGCTTGACCAGTCCGAGGACTGATGGCTTGCTGGAAGTCCTTGTGCCACGTGTGCTAGCGGAGCTGTCCATAGCCCTGCCTCCATCCCTCGTCTAACAAGCCGCGTGAGCGGACCTGCAAGCTGCGTTAATGTTTTTCTAAAATTACCATTGAGTGGCTAATGCCGATTCTGTGTAAAGCCTACTTCAATAGCAAGCACACTTATCGCCCGCCGGTTGGCGAAGCCGCCTAAGATGGATCTCGACGGCAGCGTGGTGCGTTGTCCCTCCCCCAATCCCGGATGAGATTCAGCGCGCCAGGCACCAGTAGTCATTTATCCATTCTTTGAGGCCTCAGGGGCCCCGTGACACAGGGAAAAACCTTGGTCGGATAGGCACCAGTTGAGCACAGTAATTCACCCCGGCGCTTCACTGTCCCGGCGTCAGAAGCTGATCTACGTGGTGATCCTCGGCTCCCTCACCGCACTCGGTCCGTTCACTATCGATCTATACCTCCCGGCGTTCCCATCACTACAGAGCGATCTCGGGGTGACCGAGGCAGCTGTGCAGCTAACGCTCACCGGCACTATCGTCGGGTTTGCCGTCGGACAGTTGATTGTCGGTCCGCTCAGCGACAAGGTGGGCCGCAGAGTCCCCCTGATTCTCGCGACAAGCGTCCATATCCTCGCATCGCTGGGTGCCGCGATGGCGACCGACATCACCACGCTGATGGTCTTCCGCGTGCTCCAGGGCGTTGGGGCGGCCGGCGGTGGCGTCGTCGCAATGGCGATGCTGCGCGACCTGTTCAGCGGGTATCCGCTGGTCAGGATGCTGTCCTATATGGCTTTGGTCAATGGGCTGGCCCCGATTTTCGCGCCAGTCATCGGATCGCAGCTGCTGCTCGTCATGCCGTGGCCGGGCATCTTCTGGTTCCTTGCCGCCTACGGGTTGCTCGTCATCATTGCCGTATCGGTGTTCCTTGTGGAGACGCTCCCCGCGGAGCGGCGGGGAACCTCCGGCGCCACCGCCCTGCAACGGTACCGGGCGGTCCTCACCGACCGGATCTTCATCGGCGTGCTGCTGGTGGGTGGCATGAACTTCTCCGGACTGTTCTCCTACCTCTCGGCGTCACCGTTCCTGTTCCAGGGCACCTACGACTTCAGCGAACAGCAGTACGGGCTGCTGTTCGCCGTGAATTCGTTGGGCATTGTGGCGGGCGTGCAGATCAGCTCGCGAGTACTGCGCCGGATCGGCCCTCAGTGGGTGATGGTCTTCTCCACTGCGTCGATGCTGCTGATGTCCCTGCTCATTGTCCTCTTCGCGCAACTGGGACTCGGGCTGTGGGGGATCATTGTGCCGCTCTGGTTCTACATTATGTCGGCTGGGTTCACCTTCCCCTGCGTGCAGGTGCTCGCACTGACCAACCACGGTGCCCAGGCGGGCACCGCGGCGTCGCTACTGGGGGCTGTCACGTTTGGCCTGGCCGGGGCGATCTCTCCCGTGGTCGGCCTGTTGGGCGTCTCCGCGACCACCATGGGCGGCGTGATGGCCGCCTGCATCGGCGCCGGAGTAGTTTTCTTGTGGACCGTGGTCAGGCCACGGACCGTCCCGCCCCTGCGCTAGCCAGCACGGCGGCCCAGCTGGGGGCGGTACTCAGTTCCGTTCGGCCTTGCTGGAGATGTTGCGGGCCATCGACTTGAAGATGATTCCGTGGAACGGGAGCACTCCCAGCCAGTACAGCCGCCCGGCGAGACCCTTGGGGAAGAACACTGCACGCTGGGTGTACTCGCTGCCAGCGCCGTCGGGGCTCACCGACATTTCGAGCCAGGCGCGACCCGGAAGTTTCATCTCGGCGCGCAGCCGGAGCCGTTCGCCTCTGACAATTTCCTCAACCCGCCAGAAGTCCAGCGGATCGCCGGTCAGCAGTTGGTCGGCGTGGCGCCGTCCCCGTCGGAGCCCTACCCCGCCAGCCAGTTTGTCCATCCAGCCGCGGGCGGCCCACGCAACCGGCAGCGAGTACCAGCCGTTGTCCCCGCCGATGCCCTCAATAACCTTCCACAGCCGCTCGGGGGTGGCCTTGGATTGGTAGACCTGCAGATCGGTGAACACGGTGTGTCCGGCCCATTCGGGGTCGGTGGGCAGCGGATCGGCTGCCGTGTCAACGCGTGAGGCTCCCGCCCAGCTGGTTTCCACCTCTCCCCCGCGTTCCTTGCCCAGCGCAAGGTCGACTGCTGTGCGGTAGTTGGTGAGCCCGCCGTCGGGCACTGGCAGATAACCATCAATGTCGTGTTCCGCGGTGATCGCGTCGTGCTGCAGCGACTCGATCAGTGGCATCGCCATCACCCGTGGGATGGGTGTGACGAGGTTGACCCAGTGGCCGGCGAGCCGGGGCGTCAGCACCGGCAGGGCGAGGATCTTGCGGCGCGGCAGTCCGGCCCCGACGGCGTACTGGTTCATCATCTCGGCGTAGGACAGCACATTCCGTGAGCCGATGTCGAAGGTCCGGTTCAGGTCGGTCGGCAGGGTGAGTGCGCCAATCAGGTAGTGGAGCACGTCCCGGACGGCGATCGGCTCAATCCGGTTCAGGACCCACTTCGGTGCCGGCATCACCGGGAGCACATCGGAGAGATGCCTGATCATCTCGAACGACGCCGACCCGGACCCGATAACCACACCGGCCTGATAGGCGATGGTCGGAGTTCCGGATTCCAGGAGAATCCTTCCCACTTCCTCGCGGGAGCGCATATGGGTGGACAGCTTTACATTTTCCGGGTGCAGGCCGCCTAGATAGACCATCCGCGTCACTCTGGCGGTGGTGGCTGCCTTCGACACCATCGACGCGATCTTCGATTCCTTGGTTTCGAAGCCTTTGCCGGTACCCATCGAGTGGACGAGGTAATACAACGTGTCCACCCCTGCGCAGGCTTCGGTGAGAGATGCCTCGTCCTCGAGGTCGCCCTTCACTACCTCCACCGACGACGCCCAGGGGACGTCCTTGAGCTTCTGCGGCGACCGCACCAGCACACGCACTGTGTGACCCTCAGCGACGAGGCGGGACACCAGCCGGCCGCCAATGTATCCGGTCGCACCGGTGACTAAGATCAGTTTGCTGTCTTGTTCCATTTCCTCAGCCTACGCTTTACCCCGGCATCCGAGGGACAAAAAACCCCTTCCCGCCAGTACGAAGCTGATGGGAAGGGGTTTGGTGGCTCCTCCGACTGGACTTGAACCAGTAACCCTTCGATTAACAGTCGAATGCTCTGCCAATTGAGCTACGGAGGAAAGCAGCAAATCCAACTTTACATACCAAGAGCGGGGAAGTGAAATTGGCCGGCAACTAGTCCGAGCGCAACTGCCGACGGCGCATTTCCAGTTCCAGAAGATCCCGTTGTAACTGCACGTATTGCTCGGGGTCGGCGGCGGCATCGACCCGCTGCAGCCGACCCTGCATCTCGGCCTTGAGCCGGGTGATGCGCAGCTCGTAGAGCCGGTTCAGGATGTCCCGGCAGTAGAGGGCGAGGGCGTCCTCGGCTTTCGACGGCAGCGGCGTGACAGCCAATTCGGTCACCAGCCCCCGCAACACCTCAGGGACCTCCTGGCGGACCCGTTCCACCCACTGGGCCGGATCCACCCCGGCGGCACCGGCCGCCTGTACAGCGTCCTTCAACACGCCGTAGACGCGCTCCGAGAATTCCGACTCGGTAAAACGTTCCCAGTGCACCGGCTCCAGCAGGTTCGGGTATTGCAGGACCACCTCAAGGACTTCGCGCTCCATCCTGCCGATCGGGTCCTTGGGGTCCGGCCGCGGAAACTGCTGCACCTCGCCGCCGTGCTCCGATCCAGCGGGTGATGCCGCGCCGGAGGAGGAAAACGACGACGCATCGTGCTCGCGGGATCCGATACCCGATCCGGCTCCCTGGCCACCGCTCACCCCGGTGCCCTTCCGGGCAGCAGTGGACACCGCCCGGGCCACCTGATCCTCGCCGACGAACTGCATGCCCAGCCAGCGAGACAGCTCGCGGGTGTAGATGGACCGTAGTGACACGTCGCGGATGCGGGCGACGATCGGCGCGGCATGCCGGAGCGCGTTGACCTGCCCTTCGCCGGTGGTGAGGTCGTAGTTGCCGAAGGATGCCTTGATGGCAAACTCGAACAGTGGCCTGCGGGACGAGATCAGGCCGCGGACGGCATCGTCGCCCTTGGCCTGGCGTAGCTCGCACGGGTCGGCGCCGCTGGGCTCTACGGCGACGTAGGTCTGCGCCACGAACCGCTGGTCCTCCTCGAAGGCACGCAGGGCCGCCTTCTGGCCGGCGGCATCGCCGTCGAAGGTAAAGACCACTTCCCCGCCGGACCCGTCGTCGGACAGAAGCCGGCGCGCAATCTTGATGTGGTCGGCCCCGAAAGCGGTGCCGCAGGTGGCGACGGCGGTGCCCACCCCGGCGAGGTGGCAGGCCATTACGTCGGTGTAGCCCTCGACCACTACCAGCTGACGCGATTTGGCGATCTCCCGTTTGGCCAGGTCGATGCCGTACAGGACCTGGGATTTGCGGTACAGGGAGGTTTCGGGGGTGTTAAGGTACTTGGGTCCCTGGTCTTCCTCGTATAGCTTCCGCGCCCCGAACCCGACGGTGTCGCCGGTAATGTCACGGATTGGCCAGATCAGCCGGCCACGGAACCGGTCGTAGATCCGCTGGGCGTTATTGGAGGAGACGCTGAACATGCCTGTGAGCTTGAGTTCGTCCTGGGTGAAACCCTTGCCGGTGAGGTGGGTCAGGAGGCCGTCCCAACCTTGCGGGGCGTAGCCCACCCCGAACAGTTCGGCGGCGCCCCGGTCGAAGCCGCGCTCCTGCAGGAACCGGCGGCCCGCGGCGGCACCCTGGGTGAGGAGCTGATCGCGATAGAACTCGGCGGCGATCTTGTGCGCGTCGAGCATGCGTTGGCGTTTGCCGATGTCCTCCCGGCGTGGGCCAGTCCCGCCGTCTTCATACCTGAGCTCGAAGCCGATCCTTGAAGCAAGTTTCTCGACCGTCTCGGAAAACGAGGTGTGGTCCATTTTCTGGACAAACGAGATCACGTCCCCACCCTCGCCGCAGCCGAAGCAATGGTAGGAGCCCAGCTGCGGACGGACGTGGAACGACGGCGAGCGCTCGTCGTGGAACGGGCACAGCCCCTTGTAGGAGCCCACGCCAGCGGATTTCAGCGTGACGTACCCGTCGACGATTTCCTTGATGTCAGTGCGTTGGCGTACCTCATCGATGTCTTCGCGCTTGATGAGTCCGGCCATGAAAACAGTCTATGCGGCGCCGCTGCCCTGAGGTTCCGCCGGGACCCCTTGTGCAGGAGAAGTGCCCCACGCGGGACGGCCGGCTACCAGCTACCAGCTACCAGAGGGACGGGACCGGCCCGACCGCCCGTCGGTGCAGGGCCAGGGCCGAGGCATCGGTAAGGGAGGCGACCTGGTCGATGATAACCCGCAGCCGGGCGTCGTCGTCGGGCGCGTCTTTCCAGTCCCCGGCGAAGGTGGGTTCGAGGAACCTGTCTCCCGCCGCTGCCATCTGGGCGACCAGCGAGCTGAGTACCTCCCGCTGGCGTTCGTAGACGGGCTGGCGCCGCTCGGTGGTCATCACAAAGGTGGTGGCCAGGCCCTTCATGACGGCGATTTCCAGTTCAGTGTCCTCGGGCACCACCATTTCCGCGTGGTACCGGGTGAGCGGGTCGTGGCCGTAGCGGGCGCGGGTGGCGGCGAGCGCGCTGAGGCAGAACCGGCCGATCAGCTGGCTGGTCATGTTCTTCAGGGCGGCCATGGACCGCCTGCTGCCGTCGGCGCCGCGCACCCAGATATCGGTCGCCTCGAGGCGGGCGAGGGCCGCTTCCACCGCTGCGGGGTCGCTGTCCGGCAGATACCACTGCTGGGTGTAGCCGACCACCCGGGCGCGCTGGTCGGAGCTATCGAGCTGTTTGAGCTGGAAGTGGCCGGCGACGATGGCGTCTTCCACGTCGTGAACGGAGTAGGAAATGTCGTCGGCGAGGTCCATCACCTGGGCTTCCAGGCAGGATTGGCTGGCAGGGGCGCCCTCGCGGAGCCACTCGAAGACCGGCAGGTCGTCCTCGTAGGCGCCGAACTTGGAGGTTCGCTGCCCGTGACGCACCGGCGCGTTGGTCGCGGTCCACGGATACTTCGAGGCGGCGTCAAGGCTCGCCCGGGTAAGGTTCAGGCCGGCCGGGGTGCCGTCGCCGCGGATCACCTTCGGTTCCAACCTGGTCAGCAGGCGTAGGGTCTGGGCGTTGCCTTCAAAACCGCCGACCGAATGCGCCAGATCGTTCAGCGTTGATTCGCCGTTATGGCCGAAGGGCGGATGGCCGAGATCGTGGGCCAGGCAGGCGGCGTCGACAATGTCCGGATCGCAGCCGAGCGCACGCCCCAGTTCGCGGCCCACCTGGGCGACCTCAAGGCTGTGGGTGAGGCGGGTCCGGACGAAGTCGTCGGTGTCCGGGGCCACCACCTGGGTTTTGGCTCCGAGGCGCCGGAGCGCGGAGGAGTGCAGTACCCGGGCACGGTCGCGCTCAAAATGGGACCGATGGGTGCTCTTCGCGGGTTCGTCGACCCACCGCTGCCTGTCGGCGTCGGTGTACCCGGCGGTCACCGGCGCATGTGGGAAGCTCATGGGAGATTCAGCCACCTGAGACATCCACTTCCGCGGCGGAGATGTCCGCCTGCTGTGCATCGTTGAGGGCTCGTGAGTTCAGCCAGTCCTGCGGTAGGGAGGTCTTCTTGGGGCTGCCGGCACGGCCGCGCGGGCCTTCCGCGTCGACCCCCGGGTACGGGGAGTCGGCGTCGAGCTCGGCCAGCAGCTCACGCAGCACCTCAAGGGTGGGGACGGCGGCAAGTTTGGCGCGCAACTCCCCGCCCACCACGTAACCCTTGAAGTACCAGGCCATGTGCTTGCGGATGTCCCGCAGCGCCATCATCTCGTTGCCGAAGGTATCCACCAACAGCTCGGCGTGGCGGTACACGGTCGCAGCCACCTGGCCGAGGCCGGGCTGGTGCCTGGTGCTGTCTCCCTCGAACGCGTTCATCAGGTCACCGAACAGCCACGGCCTGCCCTGGCAACCGCGGCCGATGACGACGCCGTCGACGCCTGTCTCGCGCACCATCCTGATGGCGTCCTCCGCCGACCAGATGTCGCCGTTGCCCAGGACCGGAATGTCGGGCAAGGCTTCGCGGAGTTCAGCGATCGCGTTCCAGTCGGCTTTGCCCGAGTAGAACTGTGAAGCGGTGCGCCCGTGCAAGGCGACGGCTGCGACGCCGCTGTCCCGGGCGATCTTCCCGGCTTCGCGGAAGGTCAGGTGATCCTCGTCGATCCCCTTGCGCATTTTGATGGTGAGGGGAATCCCGCCCTTCGACGCTTCCCGGACGGCGGTCTGCACGATTCCGGTAAACAGGTCGAGTTTCCAGGGCAGCGCCGCGCCGCCGCCCTTGCGGGTGACTTTCGGGACAGGGCAGCCGAAATTGAGGTCAATGTGGTCAGCGTGGTCCTCTTCGACGAGAATCCTGATGGCGGCACCCACAGTGACCGGGTCGACGCCGTAGAGCTGCACCGAGCGGACCGCTTCGTCGTCGTCGTGCGAGATGATCCGCAGGGACTCGGGGTTTCGTTCGACCAACGCGCGGGAGGTCACCATCTCCGAGACGTACAGGCCGCCACCGTATTCGCGGCAGAGGCGGCGGAACGCGGTGTTGGTAATGCCGGCCATCGGCGCGAGGACCACCGGTGTTTTGACGGTGATTCCGCCGAGCTGCAGTGGTGGCAGGTCAAGGCGCGTGTCGGCGGGCAGGGTCGATACAACAGTCACCTGTCCATTGTCGCAAGCTGAGGCAAATCGGGAAGGGGCAACAGGTTTGCGGCGTGTTCTCCCCCGGCGGGTGGTTAGCCGTCGCTGCGGTCTGCGTCGTCCCGGCGGGCCCGGCGGGTCAGGGCGACAGCGACCAGTTCAGCCGGCGGCCGGGGCGCGGCACTTTCGGCGGTCAGGACTCCGGGAGTCGGGACGCCGTCGTCGGGCGCTGCCTGCGGGCGGAGGCCCACCGACTTGACCACGAGGACGGCGATCAGGGTGGTGGCGGGGATGGCGAGCACCAGGCCGATCGAACCCACCAGGGTGCGCACCACTTCCTCGGCCAGCTCGCCGCTTGTGAGGTTCTCCAGCACTGTCCGGTCGTACAGGGAGACCAGGATCAGTAACGGCAGCGCAGCGCCGGCGTAGGCGAAGGCGATCGTGTAGACCGTGGACGCAATGTGGTCCCGCCCGATCCGCATGGCCCCGGTGAACAACCGGCGGGCCGAGGTGTTGGGAGCCAGTTCGTACAGCTCCCAGACAGCCGACGACTGGGTGATGGTCACGTCATTGAGGACGCCCAGCCCGGAAATGATCAGGCCGCACATGATGATCCCGGAGATCGATACCTCCCCCGAGGCGTTGACCAGCACGTACGCGTTTTCGTCGCCCACCCCGAACAGGTAGATGGACTCGGTGGCCCAGGCGGCCAGCAGCGCCGTGATCGACAGGCCGAAAAGGGTGCCGAGCAGCGCTGTTGAGGTGCGGGCGGAGAATCCGTGGGCAAAATAAAGCACCCCGATCATGATCACCACCGATCCCACCAGGGCCAGCAACAACGGCGGCTTGCCCTCCACCAGGCCCGGCAGGATGAACTGGGCCAGCACCACCAGGGCACCGACCAGGCCGATCATCGCGCGTAGTCCACGCCAGCGCGCGACGGCGACCACCACCACCGCGTAAAGAACGGCGAGCCACATCATCGGCACGGTCCTGACAAAGTCAATGAAAATATACGGTGCGCTGCCGCCCTGGATGACGCCGTCGAGATTGAGGTAGCGGATCTTGGCCCCCACCTCGACGGCGCCGGCACGCGCCAGTTCGGGGGTGACCTCCACGGGGATCGGCGCGCCACCGGCGTCGGGCACGGTGTATGCCACCTGGCACTGGAGCGCTTCGCCGCCGGCGTCGACGGTGGGCTGGGACGAGGGACAGTCCTCAAGCGACACCCGTTCCACCTGCCCCACCTCAATGGACACCCCATCGGCCGTGGCATACGGGTTGGCAATGGTGACACTGCTGCGGTCGCCGCTGGGCCAGAGCAGGATCATGCCGATGACCGTCAGGATTCCTACCGGGACCAGGATAGCGGCGAGCAAAAGGTTGGCCCGTTGCCGAGCGCCAATCGTCGCTGCGCTCGGCTCCGAATTGACTGTGTGATGAGTGTGGCTGTGGCCCACGAGATTCCCAGCTGTCCTTGGTCGGTTCCTCCGCACCGGTTCGGCGCTGTACGGAATTCTACGGGGGCGGACCCTACGCGGGGTCGGGCCGCGCCCTCCTCGGGACATAAGCTATAACCACGGTTTATCGGAGACAACGCAGTAGGCGGAAAAGAGCAGATGAAAGAGCGGTTCAGTGAATCGGACGAGGTTCCCGCCGGGACGGTCGCGCATGCGCCGGAGATCTCCGTCCGGGGAGCGTCGGGACCGGTCCGGGGGGTGGTACTGGTACTTCATGGCGGCCGCGCCAATAGCTTCGAACCGGTGCGCGCACGTCACCTCAGCCCGGCGCGGATGGTCCCCTTCGCCGCGCTGATCCACCGCCGCGGCGCCAGCCACGGCCTTGAAGTGTGGTCACTGCGCAACCGGGTGCGCGGCTGGAACGGTCAGGAAATGTCGCCGCTCCACGATGCCCGCTGGGCCCTGGCAGCAATCGGGGAACGCCATCCCGGCGTCCCTATCTACCTGGTCGGCCATTCAATGGGCGGGCTCGTTGCGCTCTGCGTCGCCGACGATTCCCAGGTCCGTGCTGTGGTCTCCCTCGCGCCGTGGCTGAGCGAGACCACCCCCGCAGAGCCAGTGACCGGTCGGCGTGTCCTGATCCTGCATGGCGATTCGGACCGCTGGACCTCGCACCGGCAATCGCTGCGCTATGCCCACCGTGCCCGCGTGCTGGCCACCGAACTGCACTATGTCACCGTCACGAACGCCGGACACTTCATGGTCAAGAAGGCCAGCCTCTGGCATGAACTCACCGCCTCGTTTGTGCTCCAGTCCTTCGCGGCGGACACGGGAGCCGCGGTGGATCCCGACGGCACCCTGCCCGCCCGGGAACTGCTGGCCAGTGATCAACCCCTGTCCATCACCGTCTAACAACCGGCTTTAACTAACCATCAAAGGTGCGCGATGCCTGATTTTCCGTTTCTTCGCTTTGTTGAGGGCTTCGGCTGGGCGGCGCTAGGCGTCGTCGTGCTCCTCGCTGCCACCTTCGCCCTCGCGCAGGTCCAGAAGCGCCATTCCGTCATCGATACGGCGTGGGGGCTTGGTTTTGTGGTGATCGCTGCGGTCACCTTCGTCACCTCCGCCGAGACTTCGGGAGAGTCAGGGGGCGACGACGCCCGCCGCTGGCTGATGCTGGTTCTTACCGCTGCGTGGGGGCTGCGACTTGCGGGCTTCATCGGGTGGCGGGCCCGTGACGGAGCCGAAGACCCGCGCTACGAGGATATGCTCGGCGAGGCGCCCGGCTCTCGAAATATGTTTGCGCTGCGGAAAATTTACCTGACGCAGGGGGTGGTGATGCTCTTTGTGTCCCTCCCCATCCAGGTGGCGATGTACGCGACGGGCCCGCTCGGCTGGCTGGCCTGGGTGGGAGCCTTCATCTGGTTGGTTGGCTTCTTCTTTGAGACGGTCGGCGACTACCAGATGGCGGCGTTCCGGAATGATCCGGCCAATAAGGGCACCGTGATGGACCGCGGCTTGTGGCGCTATACCCGCCATCCCAACTATTTCGGTGACGCCGCCGTCTGGGTGGGCCTGTTCCTGGTGGCAGCGGATTCCTGGCCGGGTGTCCTCACCATCCTCTCCCCCGCCCTGATGTTCTGGACCCTGTCCAACAAAACCGGGAAGCCGCTGACCGAGAAGCGCCTCAGCACGCGGCCCGGCTACCGGGAGTACATCGAGAACACCAGCGGCTTCTTTCCGCTCCCACCCAAACCCGGACGAGGTGCATCATGATGAGTCGGCTCACTCAGAAAATTGGCGGCTGGCAGCCCCGCCCCAACGATCGTTTCTACCGCATGATCGTCCGCACCGGCCAGGCGCTGCGATTGGTGTTTCGCATCCGGGTGATCGTCACCGGCCAGGAGAACCTGCTGCCTCCCGGACCCCGGAACGGGCAGTCCCGGCGCCCCGTGCCGGGCGAGGGCGCCGTCGTCGCGATCACCCACTTCGGGTATCTGGACTTCGCGTTCGCGGAGCTGGTGCTCTGGCACCACACGCGCGCCCAGATGCGGTTCCTCATCACCAAGGGCGCCGGGTCGCATTGGTTTGCCGGGCCAGCAATCCGGGCTGCGGGCCACGTGATCGTCGACCGTAGCGCCGGGGGTGCCGCCTATCAGCGTGCGCTGGAGAAGCTGCAGGCCGGCGAGTACGTGGCGATCCTGCCCGAGGCCGGTGTCAGCCGCAGCTACACCGTCCGGGAACTGAAAACGGGTGCCGTCCGTCTGGCGGCGGAGGCTGGAGTGCCGATCATCCCCGTGTCGGTGTGGGGGTCACACCGTCTCATGAGCCGGGGCCACAAGCTGTCCCTCGCGACGGTCTTCCGGGCGCCGGTCCGGGTCCACGTCAGTGAGCCGATCTGGCATGGAGCGGATGCCGACGTCGTCCATGAGACCGAGCAACTGCGGGCCGAACTCCAGGACGGCATTGACCGGGGCATCGCCGACTTCCCGCTGGTACCCGAGGCTGATGCCTGGTGGCAGCCCGCCCACCTCGGTGGTGGCGCGATGACCGAGGAGGAACGCATCGCTGCGGACGCCCACGACGCAGCAACGGGCCGGTACCAGCGGCAGTAGCCGGGCCAGGCACGGACAGTAGCCGGGCAGGCACGGACTGCACGCTTCACTCCCCCCCCGATCGCCGGCGAACTTATGCGCAGGTATGGCGGGTAATCTCCTCCAGGCGCCCCGCCGCCGGAAGCAAGTGTGCAGGTCTGGCGGGTGAGGATCGCGCCAACCCGCCAGACCTGCACACTTCTTTGGGGCCACCCGCCATAACTGCACAATATTGAGGCAGCGTCCCCGTTCTTCGAGAGATACCAGGGGCGAGCTAGTCGCTGATGACCTGGGTCTCGGGGGCGCTCACCGTAGCCGACCCCATGGCCAGCAGCGGCTCGACGACGTTGACCAGTGCGGTCATCGAATCGTCCACCTCCAGGAGCACCGGAAACTCGTGCACCAGCATCGCGAGCAGGGACGCCACAGCGGCTTCCTGCTCGGCCGGCGCCAGCTCGGGGTTATAGCCCACCAGCACGTCGGCCGGATCGTCGGTCCGGGCCTGGGTGTAGCTGATCGCGAACGCGGCGATCGTGCCGCCCTCGGCACCGGGCTTGTCCCTGAGCACCACCGCTCCCCCGGCCCCCGTGCTGTCGGCGAGCAGGTACTGCTGGGCCTGACCGAGGGTCATGTCCGCCGGATCCCAGCCATGGACCGAGTTGTACCAGGCGACGACGGCGGTGGTCAGTTCCACCGAACCGGTCGCCGCCTCATCGAGCTGCGGACCACCGGCGTCGTCAAAGACCGGCAGGGACAGCGCACCGGGCTCCACCTTCACGATGCGCGACCGCTGAATCTGTCCGAACCCCGACGCGGCAGCAAAGTCCCCGCCGGTACTGCCCGGGATCACCTTCGCCCGCAGGTTCGTAGCGCCCGACGGCGAGCCGCTGGCCTCGTTGCGAAGCATTCCCAACAGGGTTGACCCGACGCCCGAGCGCCGGTGGTCGGCTGCCACCTCGACGTAGGCCCACAGCCTCTGATTGTGGAGCTTCGGCTCGAAGACGTACGCCGCCGCGACGGGAACCCCCGCATCGGTACCGACAATGTCCTCGGCCACGATGCAGCGCAGCCACGGGTGGTTGGAGGACGGACGGAACAATGCCCTGGCCTGCTCTACCTGGGCGTTTTCGGGTCCACCCCATAGTTGGATGAGCTCCAGGTCGTCGCCGTCGCGCCATTCACGGTAGTGCAACGCCATCAGGAGCCGATCAGCCTGGCGGCGAGGTAGCCCTCAACCTTGTCCAGTGATACCCGCTCCTGGGCCATGGTGTCCCGTTCGCGGATGGTCACCGCCTGGTCGTCGAGGGTGTCGAAATCAACGGTGATGCAGAACGGGGTGCCAATCTCATCCTGGCGACGGTAGCGTCGGCCGATGGCACCGGCGTCGTCGAAGTCGATGTTCCAGGTCCGGCGCAGCTGGGCGGCGAGATCCTTGGCCTTCGGCGACAGGTCCTCGTTGCGGCTCAGCGGCAGGACGGCAGCCTTGACCGGGGCCAGGCGCGGGTCCAGTTTCAGGACGGTGCGCTTGTCGACACCGCCCTTGGCGTTGGGTGCCTCATCCTCGGTATAGGAATCCACCAGGAAGGCCATGAAGGACCGGGTCAGGCCGGCGGCGGGTTCGATCACGTACGGCGTGTACCGCTCGTTGGTGCCCTGATTGAAGTAGCTCAGGTCGGTGCCCGAATGCTTCGAGTGGGTCGACAGGTCGAAATCGGTGCGGTTGGCGATGCCTTCCAGCTCGCCCCACTCCGACCCCTGGAACCCGAACCGGTATTCGATGTCAGTGGTGCCCTTGGAATAGTGGCTGAGCTTTTCCAGCGGGTGCACGAACAGGCGCAGGTTGTCGGCCTTGATGCCGAGGTCGGTGTACCAGTCGAGGCGGGTCTTGATCCAGTACTCGTGCCATTCGTCGTCGGTGCCGGGCTCGACGAAAAATTCCATCTCCATCTGCTCGAACTCGCGGGTCCGGAAAATGAAGTTGCCCGGGGTGATTTCGTTGCGGAAGCTCTTGCCGATCTGGCCGATGCCGAATGGCGGCTTTTTCCGGGAAGTGTTGAGGACGTTGTTGAAGTTCACGAAAATGCCCTGGGCGGTTTCGGGCCGCAGGTAGTGCATGCCCTCCTCGCTGGCGACAGGACCCAGGTAGGTCTTGAGCAGGCCGGAGAATTCCTGCGGCTCGGTCCACTCGCCGCGGGTACCGCAATTGGCGCAGGCAATGTCCTTCAGACCATTCTCGGCGGGACGGCCCTTCTTCTCCTCGTATTCTTCCTCGAGGTGGTCGGCACGGAACCGCTTGTGGCAGCTGAGGCATTCCACCAGGGGGTCGCTGAACACGTCGACGTGACCGGAGGCTTCCCACACCTTGCGCGGGAGGATCACCGAGGAGTCGAGGCCGACGACGTCGTCGCGCCCCCGCACCACTGACTGCCACCACTGGCGCTTGATGTTTTCCTTCAGCTCGGCGCCGAGGGGACCATAGTCCCAGGCCGACCGTGAGCCACCGTAGATTTCCCCCGCCTGAAAGACAAAGCCCCGGCGTTTCGCGAGGGAAATGATGGGGTCGAGTGCGGACTGGTTCTTGGCCACTGTGGTTCTCCATTTCTACAGGCCGCTGGGTGCGGTCCGTGGTGGTGTCCGGCAGGAACTGGCTCAGGGAATGAGCCAGGGCACGGGTCCGGTGATGGGCCGATGCCTGCTCGAATCGAAGGTACAACCCTAGCCTACCGAGGAGCCCCCGCCGCGGTCGCGCGGGGCCCGTCGGGAGCCGTCGCCGCTGGGCCGGGGACCGTCGTCCTAGCGGAAACGCAGGGCACGTCTGGGCCAAGGCAGGGTGGTCAGCACAATGGCGACGAGGGTGAGGATGGGTCCTGCCACTGTGGCTAGTTCCACCACCGTGCCCGGGGTGGGGAACGCGAGGTCGAGGACCAGCGAACCCACCAACTGTCCGGCGATCATGCCCAGTCCCGTAAGCAGTACCCCCATGCTACGCACCAGCACCGCGCCGAGCCCGATGAAGACACACCCCAGGGGGCCGCCGAGGTAGTACCACCACTCGGTGGGCAGCGCCTCGCCCGGCCCGGCGATGAGTGTCTTGATCAGCCACGCCACCAGCAGTACCGAGGCTCCGGAAATGAAGTTGACCAAAGTGGCGATGATGGGGGTCCCGTAGTGGACCGCCGCGGTGCCGTTCATGGCCTGCTGGAAGCTGATCAGGAACCCGGCGAGCACCGGGAGCAGGACGGGTATCAGCCAGGACTGCAGGTCGCCGGTGGCACCAAACCGTGGCGACACGGCCCACACCACCGAGGCGACGGCGAGCGCTGTCCCGATTAGCCGCATCGTGGTCAGGGGTCGTTTGCCGGCCGGACCGATTCCCGCACGGTCGGCCAGCAGCCCGCTGAGGGTCTGCCCCATCACTGCCGCCACGGTGAAAAGTGCCACGCCCAGCACCCCGATGGTCAGGGACTGGGAGAACACGAAGAAGGCTCCGATGGTTCCGGCTGCCAAATAGATGGGTGGGAAGCGTCGTTCCCGCACGGAGGGGAGGATCTGCCGTAAACCGGCCCGCCCCCCGGGCAACACGCAGGTGATCAGCACCATCACCACCAGCCCGGTGGTGAAACTGACCAGGGCGGCGCCGGCGCCGTCGTTGAGGTGGGTGCCCAGGGCGCCGTTGATTCGGCCTTGCAGGGGGATGGCTACTCCGGCTGTGACGGCGAGCAGCAGGCCGAGGACCAGGGGAAGCCGGGGGTGGTGTGACACCCATTGATCCTATGGCAGCTTGATCAACGGCCTGGTACTGGCAGGGCTTGATGTCCTGTCAGCCAGCGGTTCGGGCAGGATGGTCCCAGTCGGGCAGAATGGTCCCATGAGCAAATCCCACGAAGTTGACCCGACCGTAGGCGACACCGTCCAGATCACCGATGACATGATCCGGCTGGGCCAACTGTTGAAGTTGGCCCACCTGGCCGAGGACGGCGCCCAGGCCAAGGAACTCGTGGATAACGGGCTCGTGAAGGTCAATGGTGCGATCGAGGAGCGGCGCGGCGCCCAGCTCCATCCCGGCGATGTGGTCACAGTCAATGGTGCGTCGGTGCGGATTACCCGCGGCTAGGCTGCGGCTCGATCCCAAACACGGTGAGCTCGATGAATTCCTTCACGTGCGCCAGTTCCCGCATGCTGATGCTGTGGCCGATCCCGGCGTAGAGCACCTTGGTGAGGGTGGTGTGGCCGACCGCCCAGCGGTGGGTGAACTCAATTCGGTCGGCGGTGATGACCGGGTCCTCCTGGTCGCGGCCCCAGAACAGCGGCACCGGGTGGGCAGCGGCGTCCTCGTCGTTGAAGAACGGGCTCCCCTCCGCGGGAACCGCGAACCCTGAGAGGCCGACGACGGCGGTAAAGTCCCGCGGGCGGTGGCGCAGCAGGCTGGTCGCAACGGCCATTCCCATGGAGAACCCCAGCAACGACACGCTGGTATGCGCGCCCTTGACCGAGTCCAGCCAGGTCACCACCCGGGCGACGGAGTCGGTCACGAGGTCCACCGAATATCCGGTGTCGTGCGACAGGGGAAACCAGGTAAACCCCGGCCCCTGTACGTGCGGCGCCCTGACCGACGCCACCGTGAGATCGGATGGCAGATGGTCCGCCAGGCCCATCAGGTCCTCCTCGTTGGCGAGGTGCCCGTGGAACATCACCAGCAGGGCTGTGCCCTGCCGTTCCGCTTCGGGGCGCGACCAGAGGACCACTGGATCCCAGGCCGTCGCGGTGGGCTGCTCGGCGGCTGGTGGGTGGGGCGTTTCCGAAAGGGTCATTGGAGTATTCTGGCACGCACCGGCCGGCGGCACCCAGCGGGGGTAGCGGTCGGGGGTCGCGTTCGGTGACCGTCTGTTACAGGATAGGGGGATGAGCCGGAACCTATCCCCACCCGCGGAGTCCCATCCTGCGCAGAACACCACTCCCCACCCCTGGACGCGGTATGTGGCGTTGGGCGACTCCTTTACCGAGGGCATCGGGGACCCGAATCCCGGGAGCGTGGGCGGCAACCGGGGGTGGGCCGACCGGGTGGCCGAAGAACTCAGCAGGGGCCATGAGGATTTCGCCTACGCCAACCTCGCCGTCCGCGGCCGGTTGCTGCACGAAATTGTGGCTCAGCAGGTGGGGCCGGCGCTCGCGTTGAAACCGGATCTGATCACCATCTCGGCTGGCGGCAACGACCTGATCCGCCCGGGCGGCGACCCGGACCTGTTGGCGGCGCGCCTGGATGATGCCGTCGGGGCATTGCGTGCCGATCACGCGACCGTGGTGCTGTTCGCCGGCCCGGACGCCCGCGAGTCCGTGCTCGGCAACTTCCGGTCCAGGACCGCCATTTATAACGAGAACCTCAGGATCATTGCCGCTCACCACGACGCGCTGATCGCCGATATGTGGGCCCTGCGCCAGTTGGTGAACCCGCAGATGTGGGACGGCGACCGGCTGCACTTCTCGCCGCTGGGACACCACACCATCGCCATGATGGTGCTGGAAACCCTCGCCGTGCCCCACTCCCTGATGCCCCTTGAGCCGCAGCCGCTCCCCCCCAAGAGGTGGCGCGCGGCCCGGACGGAGGATCTGGTGTGGGCCAAGGTTTATTTCGTACCCTGGGTACTGCGCCGGTTGCGGCGCCAGTCCTCCGGGGACGGGATCCTGGCCAAACGCCCCGACGCTGCCCCCATTTTTGGTCCGGGGATACCGCCGGGCATCGGGGGCTAGGCTCCTACCCTGCCTGGATCACCGGCCACGACGATGGCGACCTCGCGTCAGGGCGCGGGATAGAAGGCCTCCCGCAGCCGTCCGCCGAGTTGCTGGATCTCGGTCAGGAAAGCGTCATGGCCGATCGGTGAGCTGATCATATGCACGGGTACCTCACCCGGCAGCGCCGCCGCCAGGACATGGGACTGGCTGGGGTAATACAACCGGTCCGAATCCACTGCGGCGATGAAGAACTCGGCGCTGGCTTGGCCGAGGGCGTCCTGCAGGGTGCCCCGGTCGCGGCTGGCGTCGTGACCCATGAGGGCTTCGGTGAGCAGGACGTAGCTGTTGGCGTCGAACCGTTCCGCGAGCTTGTCGGCCTGGTGATCCAGGTAGCTTTCCACCTGGTAGCGACCGCGGGCCGCAGGATCCGGCGAGCCGAAAGGCGTCTCCCTGCCCTGGGCGGCCCGGCCGAACCGGTGCTCCAATTCGGGTTCGGACCGGTAGGTGATGTGGGCGATGCGTCGCGCCAGACCCAGTCCGTCGACCGGCCCGGGGCCCGGGTAATAGTCACCGCCAGCGAAGCCGGGATCCAACCGGATGGATCGAAGCTGCGCCTGGGCAAAGGCAATTTGCTCGGCCGAGCTGGCCGCGGTGCAGGCAATCACCGCGCAGCGCTGGACCCGGTCTGGGTACTGGAGGGCCCACTCCAGTGCCCTGGCCCCGCCGAGTGATCCGCCGACTACCGAATGCCACTGCCCGATACCCAGGGCATCGGCGAGGAGCGCCTCAGCGCGGACCGAGTCCCTGACCGTGAGGTAGGGGAACCGTGAGCCCCAGGGGATGCCGTCGGGATCGGCGGTGGCCGGACCGGTGGACCCATAGCACCCGCCGAGCATATTGATGGACACGGCAAAATACCGGGTGGTGTCGATGGTTTTTCCGGGGCCGACCAGCTGGTCCCACCAGCCGTCCTCGGTCGAATCGCCCCGGGCGACGTGAGTGCTGCCGGTTAGCGCGTGCTGGATCAGGACGGCGTTGGATCCGTCGTCGTTGAGGGCGCCCCAGGTCTCGTAGGCGAGCGTCAGGTTGGGGAGGTGTCCCCCGGTTTCGCAGGTGAAGGCCCCGAGGCTGAGAGTGCGGAGGACGCCGTCGGGACACTCTCCAGGGATTGACTGGACGGCATGAAGTGCCCCTGGGCCGGGGTCCTGCTGCGTCGTGTGAATAGTTGCCACTGGTATTGCCCGCCTCGGAGTTAGCGCTTGCGCCTGACACCTTGCCCGCCGCCCGGTCGTCACCCGGGGCACCCCGCCGCGAAGGAGGGTTGCCGTCCAGCAAGCCGGGGCTTGGTGGAGCGGGCGTTCCGCTCCGTGCTGGCACTCGTGACCTGTTCCTAGATAACCCGAAAAGAACCTTCGGGCGCAAATATGTGAACCTCTGTGGCCCGAAGATAAGGTAAGGGTACCCTAAGTCGAGACACAGATCACAAAGTGCCAAACTAGGGCCATGCGCTTGGACCATGTCTCATATGCCTGTGAACCCGACGGCCTCGTAGCGACTGCTGGGAGGATTTCTGATGCCCTCGGCGTGGATCCCGTAAAGGGCGGTGTGCACCCCCGCTTCGGCACCAGGAACATGATCTTCCCGATGCTCAATGGCCAGTACCTGGAAGTGGTTGAAGTGCTGAATCACCCCGCCTCCGACAAAGCTCCCTTCGGGCAGGCGGTTCGAGCCCGTTCCGAAGCCGGTGGCGGATGGATGGGCTGGTGCGTCGCGGTAGACGATCTGGCCCCGTTTGAGCAGCGGCTGGGGCGGAGCGCCGTGCCAGGTAACCGCAAGTTCCCTGATGGGCAAGAACTGACCTGGCAGCAGATTGGGATCAAGGGGCTCATCGCCGACCCCCAGGTCCCCTATATGCTGCGGTGGGATGACGGTACCGAGGCACTTCATCCGTCGCAGGCGAAACCGGCGTCGGCCCGTCTCGATTCACTGACGATCGCAGGCTCCCCCGATCGGATCGCCGAGTGGCTGGGCACCCCCGCCACCGAGCCTCTTGATGGCGTTGCAGTGCACTGGGTGGCGCCGAATGGTACCCCCGGCATCATGTCGGTAACCTTCCAGACGGACAATGGCCTGGTGGAAATCTAGCCAGCTGTTTTTATCGGCCCGTCGAGGGTGCCGCGGGGTATGGTGCTACGCGCCGATTCCAATCGCCGGGCCGAAGAGGGCGAAGCCCACAAACCCGGCAATATCGAGGACAGCGTGGGCTATCACCAATGGCATCACCCGTTTGGTCTTCGTGTAGGCGTAGCCGAACACCACACCCATGATGAAGTTACCGATGAACGGCCCGAAGCCCTGGTACAGGTGATAGCTTCCTCGAAGTACGGCGCTCGTGACGATGATCACCGGAGTCGACCAGCCGAGGTGCTGCAGCCGGTGGAACAGGTAGCCCACTACAATGACTTCTTCAAGCACCGCGTAGCGCACCGCTGAAAGGATCAGGACGGGCACCGTCCACCAGTAGGCGTCGAGCGCAGCGGGTTCAATCGCCGTCGTGATTCCCAGCGCACGTCCCGCCGCATACACACCCAGCGTTCCGGCGCCGATCACAGTCGCAAGACCGAAGCCCAATCCGAAGTCGACCTTTGGTTTGCTGAAGGTGAATCCCAGGGTGCGGAACGCCGATTTGCCGGGCTCAGTGAGCAGGAACAGAACCAGAAAGACCGGGATCAGGGCGAAGAAGATGCCCAGCAGTTGGTAGGTCAAATCAAGATACTGGCGGTCATTGAGGACCGGGTTCAGCCGGGTGGTCTGCGCCGCGAGCGGTGCCTGGCTCAGTTTGTCCAGCAGGTTCACCACGGCGTACACGGCGGACTGTCCGAGGGACAGTCCCAGGACGATGGCGATCTCGGCGGTGATCCGCCGGCGCTGAACGGGTGCGGAGCGGTCGCCGGCGGGAGTGGCTGACGCTTTGGGTAGTTCGGTGGGCATGCCAGCCATCCTAGTGGGCGTACCTTGGGGCTAGTCGGCCCCCACCGCGGGCGCCACGATCACCGCTGTACCGTGCTCCTCGAAGGCCTGCAACTGCCCAGCGGTAATCCCCGAATCGGTGATCAGATTGCTGAAGGTGTAGCCGGTCATGGTGGCGAAGCGCCGGGTGCCGATCTTCGACGAATCGGCGACCACGTACGCGGTGGACGCCCGCCTCGCGACCATCGCGTTGACCGCAGCCTCGCCTTCGTCGCTGATCGTGGGCCCTACCACCGGATCCAGTCCGTTGACTCCCACGAAGGCAAAGTCCAGGGCCACCCGCTGCAGCACCGCATCAGCGTATGATCCCACCAGTTCGTAGGAGCGGGGGTTGACGATCCCACCGGTGACCATGATCTTGAAGTTCGGTCGAACAGCCAACTGGGCAGCGATGTTGATCGCGTTGGTCACCACTGTGAGGGTGGGCTTGTTCGAAGGTTCCATCAGGTCGCTGCGCTTGCTCAGGGCCGAGGCAATAGCCGTGCTGGTGGTTCCGCCGCACAGCCCGATTACCGCCCCCTTCGGAATCAAATCGCTGGCGGCCCGGGCAATCGCCCGCTTCTGCTCGGCGTGCACATCCCGGTTGTAGCGTCCCGGCAGGTCATAGGCGACGGTCTCAATGGTGGCCCCACCGTGGGTTCTGGTGAGCAGCCGCTGCTCCGCAAGGCTGTCGAGGTCCCGCCGTGCGGTGGCCGGTGAGACCTTGAGCTTGGTGACAATCTCCTCGACGTCCACCTGGCTGACTTCGGAGAGGAGGTCGAGGATGGCGCCCAGCCGTTCTGCGCGTTTCATCCCGCCGGTCCGTTCCCCATTATCGGGGCCGGCGTCGCGGCCCGCCCCCCGGCGGCGAACAGGGTCAGCAGGCGGGCCGTTTCCGATTCGATAGCAGCACGCCCGGCACCCAGGTATTTCCGTGGGTCGACGACCGAGGGGTTGTGCTCGAGGTAGAGGCGAACGGCCCGCGTGGAGAGGCTGTTCAGGTGGGTTGAGACGTTGATCTTGGTCATTCCGGACCGGATCGCCGCGGCAAGCGTGTGATCGGAAACCCCGGAGGATCCGTGCAGCACCAGCGGCACGTCCAGCGCCGACTTGAGCGCGGCAATAAGATTCAGGTCCAGTTCGGCGCTGCGCTGCGTCATGGCATGGGAGGAGCCGACGGCGACGGCGAGCGCGTCGACACCTGTGGCCGCCACAAACGCTGCCGCCTCCACCGGGTTGGTCCTGACGCCGGGCGCGTGGGCGCCGTCCTTTCCCCCGACTTTGCCCAACTCCGCTTCAACAAACACGCCGCGTTCGCGCGCGTAGGCGGCCACCCGGGTAGTGGCGGCGAGGTTATTGTCGTAGTCCAGGGCGGCACCGTCGTACATCACCGACCCGAACCCCAGGTCAATGGCGGCGAAGGCCAGCTCGGGGTCCTCGGCGTGGTCAAGGTGCACGGCGACCGGGACCCGGGCCGACCGGGCGATCGCGAGGGTGGCAAGCGCGAGGGGTTCCAGCCCTCGGTGGTATTTGACGCAGTTTTCGGAAATCTGGAGGATCACCGGCAGTCCGGCGGTCTCGGCGCCGGCGACCAGGGCCTCGGCGGTTTCCAGCTGGACGACGTTGAAGGCGCCGATGCCTGTGCCTGCCGCCGCCGCCGCCGCCATCAGATCACGTGTCGGGGTAAGGGTCATGAGCCGGTCTCCTGCCGTGGTGGGTCGGTGGTCGGTAATCGAGTCTGGCTGAGAGTTACTGCTGGTTCGAGGGTCCGGTAACTGGCGTCGAGTTCGCCGGCCGCTGGCATCAGGACAGCAGCCGCCGACCAGGCGGTCGCCAGCCGAAGCAGGGTTTCCGCGCTGGTGATGCCGGCGGCCAGCGCGACGGCGATCGCGGCTACCGCTGCGTCCCCGGCTCCTGTCGGGTTCCCGTCGAATCGCGGCAGGGTTGCCCTCAGGGGTGGTTCCTCCAGCCGGTAGAGGTACATGCCGTGCTCCCCGCAGCTGACCACCACAATCCGGGCACCACGGTCAAGCAACAGCCGGGCGCCGCCGTCGACGGTGGGTGCGCCGGTGGCGGCCAGGAGTTCGTGGTGGTTGGGCTTGACCACGTCGGCGCCGGCCTCGGCTGCGGCGAGCAGCGCCTCGCCCGAAGTGTCGATGATGCTGGGGATGCCATGAGCCTTGGCGCGGCGCACCAGGTCAGCGTAGAAGTGGGGCGGTGCACCGTTGGGAAGGCTTCCCGAGCCCACCAGTACACCGGCCCCCGCGAGGTGTGCGTCCACCAGACGGAACAGGTCCTCCCACTCCGCGGGGGTGAGGGGCAGTCCGGTCTCGTTGAAAATACTTGTCTGGCCGGCATCACGGTCGGCGAAGGCCATACTGCGGCGGGTGGCTGCGGCGACCCCGGTCAGTGCATGCGGGACGCCTGAGGCGGCCAACTCGGCCCTGAACTCGGCCCCCACCGCACCCCCGACCGGTGCGACGGCGATCGCCGGTCGTCCCGTCTGATGCACGACCCGCGCGACGTTGACGCCCTTACCACCGGCCCGCAGCAGCGGAGCGGAGACCCGGTGGGACGTACCGGGGATGAGCCGCGGGATGCCGTAGGTCAGGTCGACGGCGGGGTTGGCTGTCACAGTAAGGATCGGTCCGCTGACCCGCAGCTCCGACTCGGGGAGCCCCGGCGCGTTCACCGCGCGTCCAGCAGGCGGCGGGCCCGCAGGGAGGCACCGATCAGCCCGGCATCCTGGCCCATCCGGGCTTCAAGGAGTATCGGTCGACGGTGGAAGGAAAGGTTCTTCTCAACCTGCAGCCGTAGCGGGCCGAACAGCGCCTCGCCGGCCTGGGCCAGGCCGCCACCGATCACCACCGCTTCGGTGCCGAGGATCGCCGTCAGCTGCGCAACGTTGAAGGCGAGGGCGGCGACGGCGTCGTCGATCACCTGCCGGGCGATGGTCTCCCCGGCCGCTGCGGCAGCAAACACGCTGCGCGCCCCGTTGGCCGTCCGGCCACTGAGTTCGGAGTGGCGGCGGGCGATCGCCCCGGCGGAGCCGACGGTTTCCAGGCACCCGTGCAGGCCGCAGGTGCAATCGAAGCCGCCCGGCACGAGGGCGTGCCCGAGTTCACCGGCGTACCCACCGGCGAGCACCCGCTCCCCGCCGGTGAACACGGCGCCGGCAATGCCGGTGCCGATGATCATCACCACCACATCGGCAAACCCGCGGGCCGCGCCGAAGCGCATCTCGGCGTCGCCGGCGGCCCCGACGTCGTGCCCGTACGTGACCGGCAACCCGGCCGCACGCTGCAGCCGATCGACGAAGGGAAAGTCACGCCACCCCAGGTTCGCCGAGTAGATCCCGACGCCGTTGACCTCATCGACGAGGCCCGGCGCAATCAGTCCGATGGCCCCGATGTCGTGGTCCGGCCAGGCCGCCCGATACTGGGCGAGGAGCTCAGCGGATTGCCGCACAATGCTCTCCCCCGGAACTTCAGTCCTGGCGGGAGTTGGTGTGCGGCGGACGTCGAGCAGGGCTCCGGTCGGGTCCGCCAGCGCCGATTTCATGTCGGTGCCACCCACGTCAATGGCGAGCACCAGGCGCGGCGGAAGGTCCGGAGTGGGGTCCGGCGTTGCCTCCGCCCTCGGTGACGTCATGGTCGGGTTACGGGCCAAGAATGACTGAGCGGGTCAGGTTGCGCGGCAGATCGGGGTCCAGCCCGCGTGCCCGGGCCCTCGCCAGAGTGATCTTGTGGATCTGGGCAAGATCTGCGAGCGGGTGGCGCCCGGTGTGGACATAGTCTGCTCCGGTGGGGGCGACGTCGTCGGCCAGTCCCGGGACGTCGTCACCGAAGAGCCACACCACCCGGCCTGGGGCGGCGATCGAGATGGGTCCGTGCCGGTATTCCATGGCGGGATAGGACTCGGTCCACCCCTGCACTCCCTCGCGCATTTTCAAACCGGCCTCGTGGGCTAGTCCCACGGTCCAGCCGGTGCCGAGGAAGGTGAATTGTTCGGCGTCGAGCAGTGCAGCGGTGACCTCTTCCGCCAGGACGGCCTCGGCGTCCGTCACCGCCTGCTCCAGGTCGACGCCCACGGAAGTCAGGAGGTAGGCGAGGGCCGCGGTGGCGAAACGGGTCTGCACCACAGACTGCTCGTCAGCGTAGGGGAGGGCGACGACGTCGTCGGCCAACCCGGTGGCGGGCGAATCGACGTCGCCGATCACAGCAATCACCCGGAGGGTGCCCTTGAGCGTTATCATCAGGTCGAGTACCTCGGTGGTGGTGCCCGAGCGGGAGATGGCAACCACTGCGTCGTAGCCGCGGCTGGCGACGACCGATGCTTCAGAGGCGGCAAACGCATCGGTGAGACCTTTGCCAGCGCTTTCGCGGGCGGCAGCGTAGCTCTGCGCCATGAACCAGGAGGTGCCGCAGCCGACGACGGCAACCCGCTCACCAGCCGCGGGCAGGATGTCCTCCGCGCTCGCCTGATCGATCGCCTGGCGCCAGACAGCAGGCTGTGACTGCAGCTCGCTGTCCATGTACAACCCGGCAGAAACTGAGGATCCAGGTACCTGGGGAATGGGCTGGGACATCGAGCGCTCCTTCACGGTATAACCGCAGCTTGATCCGCGACTGATTAGGGATGACGTTTACAGGGGTAAAGCAATCAGCATCAATCTAACCATTGTCCACGCGATTTCGGCAGGTCGGGCGCTATAACGCTCAGGTATCGATCAGCGCGGCAGCTTGACGTGAGACGTGGATCACGCAAGTATCATTCCACTACGCATGAACAGTATTGCTCATTCGAGGCGCAATACCGTCAACTTGTTGCAAGTATTCCTGTGTCAGCTGGAGCAGCTGCACCACCTTTGGGAAAACGAGGAAACCATGAAGAAATCCATTCGGACCGGAGTAGTCGCAAGTGTTGCGGCGGCCGGCCTTTTGCTCACCTCCTGCGGCTTTGGCGGCGGAGAATCCGGCGGAGATGCCGAGGGCGGCACCACCCTTGACCTCCTGGTCCCCAGCTATTCGGACGGCAGCAAGGCCCTGTGGGAAGGCGTGATCGAGGAATTCGAGGCAGCCAACGAGGGCATTACCGTCAATCTTCAGGTCGAATCGTGGGAAAATCTTGAGTCGGTGCTGAACACCCAGATCCAGGCTGGCGAAGCTCCCGACATCTACAACGGCGGCGCCTTCTCTGCCTTCGCGACCGAGGGATTGCTGTACTCGGCCGAGGAAATCGCTTCGCCCGAAACGCTCAGTGACTTCCAGGAATCCTTCGCAGCCAACGAACAGGTCGACGGCACCCAGTATGCTCTGCCGCTGCTCGCCTCGGCGCGGGCACTCTTCTACAACGAGGACCTGTTCGAGGAAGCCGGAGTTGACGGGCCCCCCACCACCTGGGACGAGCTGTACGACGCCGCCGAAGCCATCACCGCAACCGGCACTCCCGGCTATGGCATGCCGCTCGGGTCGGAAGAAGCCCAGGGCGAGGCCTTGATCTGGATGGCCGGCAACGGCGGCGGGTTCGGGGACGCCGAGGAAATCACCGTGAACACCCCCGAGAACCTCGAGGCAGCCGAGTTCATGAAACGCATGATCGACGACGGGCTGACCCAGGCCGACCCCGGCGCCACCCAACGCACCCCCATGATTAACGTCTTCATCCAGGGCCAGATCGGCATGGTGTACGGGCTGCCGCAGACCGTCGGGCAGATCGAAACCGAAAACCCTGACCTGAACTACGGCCTGGCGAACATCCCAACGGCGTCGGGCGAGCCCGCCACCCTGGGTGTCGCCGACCGTCTGATGTCGTTCAAGAACGACGGCGACAAAGCCGAGGCTGTCACCGCCTTCATGGACCACTTCTTCGCGCCGGAGAACTACGTCGAATGGGTCAGCACCGAGGGCTTCCTGCCCACCACGATCAGCGGTGCAGAGGAAATGTCAGGCGACGAGACCCTGGCGCCATTCCTGGAGATGCTGCCAAGTGCACAGTTCTACCCCACCTCCAACCCGGCCTGGAACGCCACCGATGGTGCGTTCAAGAGCCTGTTTGGCCAGCTTGGGCAGGGAATGGAACCAGCAGAGGTGCTCGACCAGATCCAGGCTGAAGCTGACGCAGCAGCCGAATAGCCTACAGCCGGTACCGGCGCGGTCCGTCATGGTCCACGCCGGTACCGGCCCCTAACCAATGGCGGTAGAGAATGAGCTATTTACGATGAGCGCACAGCCCGTGCTGGCCGGCCCGCCCACGTCCACGTCCAACGGACGAAAGCGCCGCAGGCAAAACTCAGACGGTTTTCCCGCCGCCCTCCCCTGGATTGGTCCGGTCCTCCTCCTGATCTTTGCGATCGTGATCTTCCCCGCCGGATTCATGATCTTCAACTCCACCCGTGACATCAGCCAGAGCGGGATCGACCAGGGCTCCGCCGGGTTCGTGAACTTCGCGGAGATATTTTCCGACCCGAACCTCCCGCGGGTGCTCCTGAACACGGTGGTGTGGGTGGTTGTCGTCGTGTCGTTGACGGTGCTCATTTCGCTCGCGTTGGCCCAGTTCCTCAACAAACCATTTCCCGGCCGCACCCTGGTCAGGATGGCAGTGGTGGTCCCCTGGGCTGCGAGCGTGGTCATGACCACCACGGTGTTCTACTACGGTCTCGACAGCAACTACGGGATCATGAACACGTTCCTCGTTGATCTCGGCATACTCGACTCACCGTACGGCTTCACCAAGAACGTGCTTCCGGCCCTCGGGGTGGCCATCATCGTCGCGGTCTTCGTGTCCATCCCGTTCACCGCCTACACCCTGCTGGCCGGGTTGCAGTCGGTCCCCGAGGATGCGCTCGAAGCCGCCAAAATGGACGGCGCTGGACCCTTTCGCACGTATTTCAGCATTGTGCTCCCCCAGCTTCGGGGTGCCCTTGCCGTCGCGGTGCTGATCAATATCATCAACGTGTTCAACAACCTCCCCATCCTGCGGATCATCACCGGATCGATCCCCGGCTACCAAGCCGATACCCTCATGACCTACATCTTCAAGGTGCTGCAGTTTGACCGGCGGGTGGACCTTGCCAGTGCCCTCAGCGTGGTCAACTTCGCCATCGTCATTGTGATCGTCGCGGCGTACGTGAAAATCGTCAAACCGATGAAGGAGATCTAGGCATGTCCGCGAGCACCCTCAACGAATCGGCCCGGTCGCCGCTTCCCCCGGTGGCAGCCCGCCAAAAACGCTACGGTGCGGATCAGGTGTCAGGCCGCCGGATGGGTCTGCGGATGGCTATTGGCGCCGTCGTCGCCCTGGTATTTCTGCTCCCGTATTTGATCATGCTCGTGGGGTCGCTCAAGACCCGGTCCGAAATTCTCTCCGTGCCGCCAGCGTACTTCCCCACCGAGGGCCTTCAGTGGAGCAACTATGCGACCATGTGGGCCACCCCCGAGACGCCGCTGCCCTACAACCTGATTTCGACGATCATCATCGCGGTGTTCGCTACCCTCCTGGTGCTCCTCGTGGCGACGCCGGCCGCGTACTACACCGCCCGGTTCCGGTTCCCCGGAAAGACTGTGTTCCTGTTCCTGGTCATCGTCACGCAGATGCTGCAACCCGCCGTCCTGACCGCCGGCCTGTTCAGGGAGATGCTGCTGCTGGGCATCAACGACACCTGGCTGGCCATGATCCTGATCAACGCCGCCTTCAACCTGTCCTTCGCCCTCTGGATCATGCACAGCTTCTTCGCCGCGATCCCGAAGGAGATTGACGAAGCCGCCCAGCTCGACGGCGCCGGCAAGCTCACGGTGATGTTCCGGGTGAACCTGCCGCTGGTGTGGCCCGGTATTGTCACGGCCGTCATCTTCACGTTCGTGTCGTCGTGGAACGAGTTCGCGGCTTCCCTGGTGATCATGTCGACGGCGGAGAACCAGCCGCTATCGGTGGCGCTGACCAAGTTCATCGGTCAGTACGCAACCTCGTGGCAGTACGTGTTCGGAGTCTCGATTGTCGCGATCATCCCGGTGATCATCCTGTTCGCCCTGATCGAGAAGCGCCTGATCGGTGGCCTCACCGCGGGAGCCGTGAAGTAGCGTCTCCCGAGTGAGCCCAGGCCTAGGTCGTCGATAGTTCCTGCAGCGACCATTCGTTGCCGTCGGGGTCGGCAAAGTACACGAACCGGCCCCATTCCATTTCGTCGACGCCCGTCGCCTCCACGCCACGGTCCAGCAAATGTTTGAGCGCCTCATCCGCATTGGGGACCACGATCATCACCCCCTTCTGCGAACCGGGTGTCATCTCGGTCAGGCCCGTTCCCAGCACGATCGAGCAGGCCGAACCCGGCGGGGTGAGCTGAACGAAGCGGACCTTTTCATCCGCCTGGATGTCGTGATCGGCGGTGAAGCCGATCTGGTCCACATAGAACGCCTTGGCCCGGTCCACATCCGTGACGGGGATGGGAACAACCTCAATTTTCCAGTCCATCGTTTCCGGTCCTCTCGCTTGATCTGGCGACCCGCCCGGCGGCGGATTCTGATCACAGCCTAGAACCCAATGAGGTCAGCTTCTGTCCGGGTTCTTCGGGATGCGGACGCCCTGCTTCCAGACGGCGTGGGTCAGTGGCACCCCTGGCCGGTAGGCCAGGTGGGTGGCGGACGGCGCGTTCAGCAGCTGCAGATCGGCCCGATGCCCGACGGCGAGGGACCCGACCGCGCGGGCGCCGTCGTCGTCGGCCCCCGTCTCACGATGCAGTGCCAGAGCGCCGCCGAAGGTTGCCGCGCGGATCGCTTCATGGACGCTGAGGCGCATCTGCAGCACGGCGGTGGTCACGCAGTAGGCCATCGACGTGGTGTAGGAGGTGCCGGGGTTGCAGTTGGACGCCAACGCGATTTCGACGCCGGCGTCGAGCAGTGCCCGGCCGGGGGCCAGCGGCTGGCGGGTGGACAGGTCGCAGGCTGGCAGGCAGGTCGCCACCGTCCCGCGGCGGCCAGCGCCGCCGTCCCACCCGGACCAGGTGCCGGCGAGGGCGTCAATGTCCGACGCCTCCAGGTAGTTCACGTGGTCAACGCTGGCCGCGCCGAACTCGACGGCGAGCTGCACCCCCTGACCGGGGCCCAGTTGGTTGCCATGGACGCGAAGCCCGAGCCCGGCGGCCTGGCAGGCGCGAAGGATCTGCCGTGACTGCTCGGGGGTGAAAGCACCGCGTTCGCAGAACACGTCGGCCCAGCTCACGGAGGGTCGGACGGCGTCGAGCATGGGGCCGCAGACCAGGCGTACGTAGTCATCGGGGGCGATGCCGGCCGGGATGAGGTGCGCGCCGAGATACGTCACCTCGTCGACGGCGCACGCGGCGATGCGGGCGCTGCGCCCCTCGTGTTCGACGTCGAGCCCGTACCCGGTTTTGGTCTCCAGATAGGTGGTGCCGCCGGCGTTTGCTTCGGCGACGCGGCCCAGGAGCAGCCGGGTGAGGTCTTCATCCGAGGCGGCGCGGGTGGCATCGGTGGTGACGGCGATCCCGCCGGCGGCGTAATCCTGGCCCGCCATGCGCGCCTCGAATTCGGCGGTGCGGTCCCCGGCGAAGACCAGGTGGGTGTGGCTGTCGACCCAGCCGGGGAGTCCCGCCCGACCCTCGGCGTCGACCAGGGTGTCGGCGGCGGGTGCCTCCGGGGCGGCGCCGATCCAGGCGATCCGCTCCCCCTCGAAAACCACCGCCGCGTTCCTCAGCACGGTGTGGTCCCGGTCCTGGGTCATCAGTTCCCCGATATTGGTGATCACGGTGCTCATGACTGTCCCTCCAGCGCGGCGGTCAGCAGGACGGCCGGGTCGCCGAGGGTGAGATGGTGTCCGTTGCGCGCGATCAGGCGCCCGGCGATGACGACGGCGGTGACGTCAGCGGCGGTGGCGGTGAGGGGGAGCTGGCCGGGGGCGGATCCCGCGGTCCGCAGCGATCGCTGGTTCAGGCTGACCAGATCGCAGGGGCTTCCCACAGTGATGGCGGCCACCGGGGTGGCCATGGAGCGGGCGGCGCCGCTGGTCGCGGCGTCGAGCAGGTCGGCGGGGGTGAATCGGCCGCGCTGCCCGGAGGCCAGCCGTTCCCCGTGTTCGAGGGACCGCATTTCCAGCCACGGGTCGATCACCGCGTGCTGGTCGGTACCGAGCGCGATCCGGGCGCCAGCGTCCCGGAGGGCGCGGGCGGGTCCGATGCCGTCGGCAAGGTCCGCCTCGGTGGTCGGGCAGAACACGGCAGTGGTTCCGGCCTCACCCAACCGGGCAATATCGTCGGGGGTGAGGTGGGTGGCGTGGACCACGCTCAGCCGGTCGGAGAGCAACCCGCGCCGGTGTAACAGGCCAGTGGGGGTGGTGCCGTACTGCGACAGACAGTCGGCGTTTTCGGTGGGCTGCTCCGAGAGGTGGATGTGCAACGGGACGTCGGTGGGGAGGCCGGCCGCGAGGGTGCGGAGGGCGTCTTCCGGGACCGCACGCACGGAGTGCAGGGCGGCGCCGACGGTGATAAACGCCGGGTCGAACTGTTCGGCGACGACCCGCCGCAGGTCGGCGAACCGTTCCAGCCAGGCACCGGCGTCGGCGTCGCCGAACCGTTCCTGGTCGGGGTTGAGCGGCGCGTCAATGCCGCCGGCAAGGTAACACGTGTCGAGCAGGGTCAGGCGGATCCCCGCGGCGACCGCCGCGCGGCACAGAGCGAGCTCCATGGCGTGCGGGCCACCGCCGTTAGTGCCACCGCTGCTATTGCCACCGCTTCCGGGCCCGTAGGGTGCACCGCCCGGCTGGTGGTGGACGTAGTGGAACTCGGCGACACTACTCCAGCCGGTGACGACCATTTCCGCGAACACTGCCGTGGCGAGGTGCTCGTACCCAGTCGGCGTCAGCGCTCCCGCCGCTTTGTACATTTTCTCGCGCCAGACCCAGAAGTCACCGCCGTCGTCGTGGGTGCGCCCCCTGAGCACCCGATGGAAGGCATGCGAGTGGGCATTTGCGGCGGCAGGGAAGACGACGCCGCTGAGTTCAAGGGAATCGTCCGGCCCAGCATCGCTCCCGGTGGTCACACCGGTGATGGTGCCGTCGTCGTCGGCGTCGATCCGCACGCGGTGCTGGATTCCGTGACCACCAACCCAGGCTTGCTCGCACCAGAAGGAGATCACAGCAGGTCTTCGAGGACGTCGGCGAGCGCTGTGGCGGCGAGGTCGGCGTCGGGGCGTTCCACGAATTCCTCGGGTGAGTGGCTGATGCCCGTCGGGTTGCGGATGTAGACCATGCCCGAGGGTACGTAGGCGGCCAGGATTCCGGCGTCGTGACCGGCGCCGGTGGGCAGGGCGGGCGCCGGGGCGCCGCCCGTGGATCGGTTGAGGGAGTTCTGGAGTTGGCGTTGCAGGGCCGCGTCGAAGTGGACTGTAGTGCTGAACGATTCCTCGGTCAGGGCGACGGAGCAGCCCTCAAAGGCTGCCGCTTTCTGCGCCTGGCCATGAATGGACTCGACGAGGGCCGCGGTGACGGCGTCGTCGGGGTGACGGACATCGAGCCACAGGTCAACGCGGGAGGCGATCACGTTGGTGCCGCCCGGGACCGGCTGCAACCGGCCCACGGTGGCCCGGGCGTCGTCCTGGCCGGCGGCAGTGCGGCGGATGGCCAGGATGATCTGCGCGGCGACGACCATCGGGTCGGCGCGGTCTGCCATCAAAGTGGTGCCCGCGTGGTTGGCTTGGCCCTGCACGCTGAGCCGCCACCGTCCGTGGCCGAGGATGGAGGAGCCGACGCCGATGGGCGTGTCAAGGTCGACCAGTGCCCTGCCCTGTTCCACGTGCAGTTCGACGAAATCTCCGATGGTCCGCAGCGTGTCCTCATCCCGGCCGAGACGTTCCGGGTCCAGCCCATTGGCCCGGCTGACGTCGGCGAAGGTATTGCCGTCGAGATCCTTGAGATTCCGCACCCGGTTGGCGTCAATTGCCCCGGTGAGGAGCCGCGAGCCGAGGCAGGCCACCCCAAACCGTGAACCCTCCTCCTCGGGGAACACGGTGACGGCGAGCCCGCGCCGAGGTTCTACCCCGCGCTCTTTGAGGACGTCGACGGCGGCAAGCGCGGCGGCGACGCCGAGCGGGCCGTCGAACGCACCACCCCCGGGCACCGAGTCGAGGTGGCTGCCGGTGACGAGGGAACCGGTCCGGTCCCCTCCCCCGGCATCCCACCAGCCCCACATGATCCCATTCCGGTCGGTGCTGACCTCAAGACCGCGCTTCGTGGCCTCCGCCGTGAACCATTCGCGCAGCTCCAGCTCGGCCCCGGAGAACACCGGCCGGGAATACCCACCCCGAACAGAGTCCTGGCCGACGTCGGAAATCGACTCGAGCATGTCGCTTACGGTATTCATCAAAAATGCCTTTCCAATAACCCTGAGCAGCCACCGAAACTGGGGCGAACTGGCCGCTGCAGCGGCCACGTGTGTAGGCGAGTTGGATTTCCACTAGCGAGGAACGAGCCAGGGGAAATCTTTGTCGAGCCGGCACGTGGCCGCGGAAGCGGCCACCCCAGATGAGTCAGTCTGTCATGGGGATCCGGACCCCGCGCTCCGCGGCAACCTCGGACGCCCTGTCGTAGCCGGCGTCAACGTGGCGGATGACGCCCATGCCGGGGTCGTTGGTGAGCAGCCGTTCCAGCTTCTCGGCGGCGAGGTCGGTGCCATCGGCCACCGACACCTGTCCGGCGTGGATGGACCGGCCGATGCCCACCCCACCCCCGTGGTGGATGGACACCCAGGTGGCGCCTGACGAGGTATTCAGCAGAGCGTTGAGCAGTGGCCAGTCGGCGACGGCGTCGGACCCGTCGGCCATCGCCTCGGTCTCCCGGTAGGGCGACGCCACCGACCCGGAATCGAGATGGTCGCGTCCGATCACGATCGGCGCCGACACTTTGCCGTCGGCCACCAGCTTGTTGAACATCAGCCCGGCTTTGGCCCGGTCGCCGTACCCGAGCCAGCAGATCCGCGCCGGAAGGCCCTCAAACTCGACCAGGTCACCGGCCGCGTCAAGCCACCGGTGCAGGTGCTCGTTCTCGGGGAACAGTTCCTTCAGCGCCGCGTCGGTGACGGCGATGTCGGCGGGGTCGCCGGAGAGCGCCACCCACCGGAACGGGCCCATCCCCTCGCAGAACAGCGGCCGGATGTAGGCCGGAACGAAACCGGGGAACTCGAAGGCCCGCGCGTACCCGCCCTGGCGGGCCTCGTCCCGGATCGAATTGCCGTAGTCGAAGACCTCAGCGCCGGCGTCCTGGAAGCCAACCATCGCTTCCACGTGGTGGGCCATTGAGGTCTGCGCCTTCTTGGTGAACCCGTCGGGATCGCCCTTGGCCTCCCGGTCCCATTCGTCCAGCGCGACGCCCTCGGGCAGGTAGCTCAGCGGGTCGTGGGCCGAGGTCTGGTCGGTGACGATGTCGATGGTGAGCTGCCCGGCCAGATGGCGGCGCAGCAATTCGGGGAAGATCTCCGCGGCGTTCCCGACGACACCGACCGACAGTGCGCGCTGCTCCTCCTTGGCGGCCAGCACCTGGCGGAGGCCGTCCTCAAGATCGGTGGCGACGACGTCGAGGTAGCGTTTGGCTGCGCGGCGTTCGAGGCGGGTCCGGTCGACGTCGACAATCAGCACCGCACCCCCATTCAGTGTGACGGCGAGCGGCTGGGCGCCACCCATGCCTCCACACCCGGCGGTCAGGGTCAGGGTGCCGGCGAGGGTGGCGGTCGGTGACTTGCCAAGTTTGCGGGCGATCGCGGCGAACGTTTCGTAGGTGCCCTGCAGGATGCCCTGGGTGCCGATGTAGATCCACGAGCCGGCGGTCATCTGCCCGTACATCATCAGGCCTTCGGCCTCGAGCTTGCGGAATTCGGGCCAGGTGGCCCAGTCCCCCACCAGGTTGGAGTTGGCGAGGAGCACCCGCGGCGCCCACGTGTGGGTGCGGAAGATACCCACCGGCTTCCCGGACTGCACGAGCAGCGTCTCGTCGTCCTCAAGGTCCTCCAGGGAACGGACAATCGCGTCGTAGGCTTCCCAGCTGCGGGCCGCCCGGCCGGTGCCCCCGTACACCACGAGGTCCTCGGGGCGTTCGGCCACCTCAGGGTCGAGGTTGTTCATGAGCATGCGCAGCGGCGCTTCGGTCTGCCAGCTCTTGGCGGTGAGGGTGGTGCCGCGGGCCGCCCGGATGGAACGGGTCGGATCGTGTTGGGTAAACGGCTTGCTCATGCGGATGCTCCCAGGGTGTCGGCGTGGCCCGGGCTGGTGTCGCCGGGTCCGGTGGCGGGGATGTTGCTGGTCGTTGAATTCAGGATGCTGAGAGCTTCGGCGGCGACGAGTCGGCCAAGGGTTTCGGCCTGCGGTTCGCTGATCCGATAGCTGGGGACCACCACGCTGAGCGAGGCGGCAATCCGGTCGCCGATCATCACCGGCGCGGCGACGGCGGTGACGTCCGGTTCGATGCCGTTGCGGACCACCACATACCCGCAGGCGGGCGCCTCACCGGCTAGGACGTTGCCTGCGGCGGTGCCGGTCAGGGGGATACGGCGTCCCACCCAGCTGGTGTGTCTGACGGAGTGGGTGCCCTCGCGCACGGCGATGTAGATGCCGTGGCCGTCGTCGGCGGGGACGTTGAGGTAGGCGGACTCCCCCGTCTCATCGACCAGCCGGTCCAGTGCGGCACCCGCCAGGGAGACCAGCGACTCGTGGCTGAGCGCCTGGGCCCCGAGCTGGACGATGCGCATTCCGGGACGGTAGCCGTCGTCGTCCTTCCTGACGAAACCGGTGGACTCGAGGGTGCGCAGTAGCCGCAGTGCCGTCGACGCCGAGAGCGACGCATCGCGGGCGGCGTCGGCGAGGGTCACCGCGCCCCGGTCGCAGACGGCGCCCAGCAGGAGCAGCGCGCGTTCAACGGTGCGGGTCGATGCGTCGGCCATCTGGCGGCTCCTTCTCATGGAGGTCTTGCATTGCGGGACGTCATGCATTTCACTTATTGAAACGCTCTTTTCATTCATTGGCAAGACTTCTTGTGAAAGCGGGTCCCAAGTGGGCAGCACTCCGACCGTTGATGTGGGCGTCGGCGCCCTCCGGCCCGACGACGTCGTCGCAGTGGCACGGCATGGCGTACGGGTGGAAATCCTCGGGGAGTCCATCGTCGCGATGGAAGCGTCCCGGCGGGTGATCGAGGATCTGGTGAACGATTCGACCCCGCACTACGGCGTCTCCACCGGTTTTGGCGCCCTGGCCACCACCCACATCCCCATCGAGCAGCGCACCCAGCTGCAGCGCAGCCTGATCCGCAGCCACGCCGCGTCTTCCGGCGCCGAGGTGGACCGGGAGGTGGTGCGCGGCTTGATGCTCGGCCGGCTGTCGACGATGGCGACCGGCCGCACCGGCGTCCGCCCGCTCGTGGCCCAGACCTACGCGGCCCTCCTCAATGCCGGCATCACCCCCATGATCGGAGAGTACGGTTCGCTGGGCTGCTCGGGCGATCTGGCCCCGCTGTCCCACGTGGCGCTGGCGCTGATGGGTGAAGGTGAGGTGCGCGACGTCGACGGCGTCCTGATGCCCGCAGGCGAGGCGCTCGCAGCGGCCGGGATCACTGCGGTGGAGCTCCGCGAAAAGGAAGGCCTGGCGCTGATCAACGGCACCGACGGCATGCTGGGCATGTTGATCATGGCTTCCGCCGATCTCGGCCGTCTGCTTCGGACCGCCGACCTTGCCGCCGCGATGAGCGTTGAGGGGCTGCTGGGAACTGACGGCGTGTTTGCCGAAGATATCCACGCCCTCCGCCCGCATCCAGGCCAACTCTCCTCCGCTGCGAACATCCGCCGCCTCCTCGACGGGTCGCCGCTGATCCAGGAGCATTCGGCGAGTGAGCTCAGTGCGCACCGGAGCACCCGGGTGCAGGACGCCTATTCTCTGCGCTGCGCCCCGCAGGTGCACGGCGCGGCGCGGTCCACGCTTGCCTACGTAGAATCCGTTGCGGCGATCGAGCTCGGATCGGCAATCGACAACCCGGTGGTCACCATCGACGGCAGGGTGGAGTCCAACGGCAATTTCCACGGGGCCCCGGTGGGGTACGCACTGGACTTTCTGGCGATCGCCGTCGCCGACGTCGCTTCCATGAGTGAGCGCCGGACGGATCGTTTCCTGGATAAGGCGCGCAGCCACGGGCTGAACCCGTTCCTGGCGCACGATCCGGGTGTCGATTCGGGTCACATGATCGCCCAGTACACGCAGGCGGCGATCGTGTCGGAGCTCAAACGGCTGGCCAATCCGGCGTCTGTCGATTCCATCCCATCCTCGGCCATGCAGGAGGATCACGTCTCGATGGGCTGGTCGGCTGGACTCAAACTCCGCCGCGCACTGGACGGGCTGACCCGGGTGCTGGCCATCGAGATCCTTACCGCGGCGCGGGCACTGGACATGCGCGACGGCGGTCTGGCCACCTCCCGCAGCGCTGTCGGACTGCACGCGGCACGGGCGGCGGTCCGCGAGGTGGTCAAGGGCCCCGGCGCCGACCGGTATCTGGCACCCGAGATTGAGGCGGTCCGTGTCCTCGTGGACAACGGGTCACTTCTCACTGTCGTGCAGGGTGCGTTGGGCGACGCGCTCGCCTAGGAATCGCCGCGGGATCGTTTGGGGATCGCCGTCGAGCAGATCGGACTAGACTTGCGACATGTCAGACACGACCGACCGTGAAACCCTGATCACCGAATCACTGGTCACGGCGTTCAAGCCGCTGATGACAGCGGACCCGCACGGATTCAGGACCAAATTCCGCAAGATGGCGGCCGACCCGTTTGCTTTCTATCGGGGCAGTGCGTGCATTTTCTACGCCGATATGGAGGCCCTGACGGATGCCTGGGCGGACGAGTCGACGGCGCGGGTATGGATTCATGGGGATCTGCACGCTGAAAACTTCGGAACCTATATGAGCAGCACCGGTTCCCTGGCGTTCGACATCAACGATTTCGATGAAGCCTATCTTGGCCATTTTTCCTGGGATCTGCGCCGTTTCGTCACCTCGTTGGCCCTCATGTGCTGGCAGAAAGCGCTACCCGAAGAAGCGGTGCGCAGCCTGGCCCGCACCTATCTCACGTCCTATCTGGACCAGGTGGACTCCTACGCGAGCGACGGTGGAAGTGACTTCGCGTTGCGGCTCGACAACACCACGGGAACCATCCATGGAATGCTCCAGGCCGCGCGATCGGCCCGACGCACCAATCTCCTTGATGCGATGACCACCACTGAGGAGCATAGGCGTCATTTCCGCGACGGGCCGCTGACCCGGCGATTGGACAACACTGAGCATGCCGCAGTCCTTGAGGCCTTTGAGCTATATCTGACCACCATTCCGGAGACGGTAAAGTCATCCCGAGAGGTCTTCTATGCCGTCAAGGACATCGTGGGCAGCACGGGGTTCGGAATTGGCAGTGCGGGGCTGCCCGCCTACAACGTGCTGATTGAGGGTTACAACGAGGCGCAGGAAAACGACATTGTGCTCTCCATCAAGCAGGGCAACATCGCGGCGCCCAGCAGGGTGGTCACCGATGAACGGGTCCGGCAGTATTTCAAGCACGACGGACACCGTACGGTCATCAGCCAACGGTCATTGCAGGTCCACACTGACACGTTCCTCGGCTACACCACCATCGACGGGGTGGGATTTGTGGTGGATGAGCTCTCCCCTTACAAACTGGACCTCCGCTGGGGAGAACTGACCGAACCCTCGGAAATTGAGCCGGTCCTCAAAGATCTGGGGCGGGCAACGGCCAAGATCCATTGCGCCTCAGACCAGGACAGCGACCAGGACCTGGTCCCGTTCCAGACGGAAGAGGCAATCATCAGGGTGGTCTCGGGTAGACGGGATGAGTTCATCGCCGACATCATTGATTTCTCGGTGGACTACGCCGCCCGGGTCAGGGCTGACCACGCCCTGTTCATCGAAGCGTTCCGCGAGAACCGGATCGCCGGAGTCGCCTCGACCTAAGCCGCTGGCTACCTCTTGGTCCGGCGACTGCCGCCGTGCCAGTCTTCCTGAACGCCAGCATCACCGGCAGGGACACCCAGGGCCGGGAGTTGCGGACGCTCCCTGAGGCTGCGCTTCAGTTCGGCGAACCCAGCGAAGCCAGCCAGCCCTACGACGTGATCCCACAGCGGCACTGCCTCATCATCGCTGGGGAGCCGGCTGATGACCGGGCCGAAAAACGCCACCCCAGTCGGCGGCTTGAAGTGGATGATCGGGGTGCCAACATCCTTGCCAGTGAGGGCCAGGGCTTCATCACTTTCAGACTGGATCGTCTCGTCGAACCCTGCATCGTCGAGCGCGGCAGCGAGTCCGGCAGGCAGGCCAGCGCTGGCCAGGATCTGTTCAGCGAACGCGCGGGTGCCACGGCGGTCGAGCACGGGATCGTCGTCGTCGGGAACCGGATCCGATTCGAAGATGTGCTTGCCGCACGCCGCATAGAACGCTCCCACCGCCTCCGGCCCGTGCTCGGCGCGGGCATGGGCAGCAATCCTGAGCAGCCGGAGCCCCGCGGTGTGCCCGGCCTCGTACTCCGGCGGGAAGTGGGAGGCATAGTCGATGTGAGAGTTGATCAGCCGGAGTGAGATGAATTTCCACTCAACGGCATAGTCCTTCTGGCCCATCACCTGGCGGACCCATTTACTGGTCATCCAGGCGAAAGGGCAGACGGGGTCGAAATAGAAGTTGATGTCGGCGTCGCTCACGCCCCAACGCTAAAGTGTCTCTGCGCGCGGGTCAACCAAGAGCTACGCCCTGCACTTACCAGCGGTGGGCTACATCTATCACCAGCCTGGAGGCAGTGCCCGGACCATCAAGGGTGAATGTCCTGAAAGGCAGACGGGCCCGGACGCCAAGCCCGAAGGTCGACTGGCCCTCAAAGCTGCCGGCAGAAGCCAGTTGACGGAAGGTGGTGTACCCGGCGAGATTGACCAGCTCTTTGGGGTTGGCTGGCCGGTAGGTGGCATTGCCGAACCTGTCGTAGCTCGGTGCCTTCACGATCACCCGGAGGAAGGCGCCTCCGCGGAGCGGAATCACCTGCCCTGACCCGTCGGCCCTGACCACGCTGACGTACTCCACCCGGTACCCGGCCCCCTTGCCGCGAATGTCGACGACCATCCGGTCGAAGCAAGGATGTTGTCCTGCCCGCACGTTGGTCACCGGAGCGCTCGTCGTCGACGAGCTGACCTTAACCTGGGATCCCCAGGTGATCCCGCAATACGGCGCCGCTGCGGCGGAGCTCGGGACGACCAGTCCCAGGCCCAACACCAGCAGGAATGCTGCCAGCAGCGCCCCTATCTTTTTCATCATGCACCTCTCAAGGGTTGTGGATTGGATAGATAAATGATAAGGCGATCTGGGGGTCAAGGATCCGGTCAAAGCAACTCTGGAGCCGAACCGTTACGGAGGCTCAGCCAGCGGCGCCCGGTGAAGGGAACGCCGATCCGCTGCCCCGTTGCTAACCTTGGATATTCCAGCCAAAGGAGATCAATCCGTGAGTGTTGCCCCCGTCCGGAAGCCCAAACCGCAAACCATTCTGACCGTTCAGAGCACCGAGTGGCTCACCCCTGCCATGGTGCGGGTAGTGGCGGGCGGCACCGGGTTCGCCACGTTCGGACGCAACGATTTCACCGACCGGTATGTGAAGCTCCACTTCGCCAAACCCGGGCTGGGACTCATCCCGCCGTACGATCATCTGGCCCTGAGCGAGACGCTTGACCCCGCCGACCTGCCCGTCACCCGGACGTATACGCTCCGCTGGGTGGACTACGCCGCGCAGCGGTTGGCCATCGACTTCGTGGTGCATGGCGACGACGGGCTCGCCGGACCGTGGGCGGCCTCCGCAAGGCCGGGCGACGCCCTGGTGGTGACGGGCCCCGGCGGCGGGTACTCCCCCGACGGAAGCGCCGACTGGCACCTGTTCGCGGCCGATGAGTCCGCGTTGCCAGCCGTGGCCTCGGCCCTTGAGTCGCTCAGCAGCGACGCCGTCGGGCTGGCTTTCCTTGAGGTGGAAACCGAGTCGGATCGTCACGACCTGGTCGCCCCGCCGGGGGTTGACCTCGTCTGGCTGTACCGCCGGGGGGCCGTCGCGGGGACCCTGCTCGGCGCCGCGGTCCGGCAGGGACAGTGGCGCAGCGGGCGGGTCCAGGTTTTCGCCCACGGCGAGCGGGAGGCCATGAAGCGGCTCCGGGACGTCTTCTTCACTGAGCGCGGCCTGGACCGCGGTCAGGTGTCACTCTCTGGCTATTGGGCCCACGGACGCACCGAGGACCGGTTTCAGGCCGAAAAGAAGGAGCCCGTCGGCAGAATCCTTGACTGAACGGTCCGCACGGTGAACGGCTTGGTCAGGTGGCGGGAAGCGGCTCGGGGCGGGGTTTGCGCCGCAGCAAACCCATCGCGGGCTCGACCAGCCGCGCGGCGACCGGACCGAGCACCGCCGTGAGCAGCACATAGGCGGTGGCGAGCGCCGCCAGCTCGCCGGTCACGGCCCCGGATGCCACCGCCAGCCCGGCAATCACTATCGAAAATTCGCCGCGGGCGATCAGGGCGACGCCTGCCCGTGCCCGACCCAACCGGCCCACCCCGTGACGCCGTGCCGCCCACCAGCCCGTACCGATCTTGGTGGCCGACGTGATGAGGGCGAGGAACAGAGCGATACCGAGCACCGGGGGAATGGTCGCCGGGTCGGTGTTCAGGCCGAACACCACGAAGAAAATTGCGGCGAAGAGGTCCCGCAGCGGTTCGAGGATCCGGGTGGCGGTAGTGGCGGTGGCTCCCGAGATCGCAATTCCGAGCAGGAACGCGCCGACCGCCGCCGACACCTGCATCGCTGCGGCGACGCCCGCCACCAGCAGCGCCGCGCCGAGCACGGTGAGAAGGAAAACCTCCCGGTCCTTGCTGTCCACCACCGCCGAGACCACGTTGCCGAACCGCAGGGCGATGACCAGCACCACGGTGACGACGACGAGCGAGATGCCGACCGCCTGCATTCCCCCGATAAAACTGGCCCCCGCGAGGACCGTGGTCAGGATGGGCAGATAGACGGCCATCGCCAGGTCTTCGAACACCAGCAGCGACAGGACGACAGGGGTTTCCCGGTTACCCAACCGCCCGAGATCGGTCAGGACCTTGGCCACAATTCCCGACGACGAAATGTACGTCACGCCGCCCATCACCATGGCCCCGACCGGCCCCCACCCCAAAAGGAGGGCGACAACGGCACCGGGCGTGAAGTTCAGAACAATGTCCAGGACGCCAGCAAGCCAGGACTGTCGGAGACCGGTCACCAGCTCCTTGGCCGTGTATTCTAGGCCCAGCATGAGCAGCAGCAGGATCACACCGATCTCGCTGGCGATCTCGCTGAATTCGTCCAGCCCATCCAGCTCGATCAGACCGCCGTTCCCGAAAAAGAGACCGCCCAGAAGGTAGAGGGGAATCGGGGAAAGCCCGACCCGTCCGGCGAGGCGCCCGAGGATGCCGAGACAAAAGAACACGGCCCCCAGTTCGATCAGTGTCAGCGCGCTGCCGGACTCCAAACCGACCCTCAGCCGCCGCTGAGGATTTCTGCGGCTGCGTCCAGCCCATCGGCTGTTCCGACGGCGACCAGAAGGTCACCGGCCAGCAGGGTGAAATCCGGCGCGGGTGACGGCTCCACCTTGCCTTCTCGCAGGGCAGCCACCACCGACGCGCCGGTGCGGGTCCGCATCCTGGTATCACCAAGCCGGTAGCCGTCGAAGGGCGAGCCGCCGGTAATCAGGAACTGGCGGGTGTTCACCCCGGGAAGGTCACGGTGTTCTTCGGTCAGCTGTGCCACCAGCTGGTGGGCGCCGAGCAGGTTGCCGAGCGTCGCTGCCTCGTCGGCGGTCAGCGGAATCGACACCAGGCAGGCGTCGGGGTCGTCCTGGCGTGAAATAATCAGCGCCGTCTCACCATCACGCTGCGTGATGGTGCCAATGCGCCTCCCCGAGGACGTGACAATATCTTTGCGCATGCCGATGCCTGGCAGCGGCGTCTTATCGACCTTCATAGCGTTAACTCTAGACCTGTCCTGGGCGGAGGTGCTCCGGGTGTCGGCGGCGCCGCCCGGGTTTGGTGCCGCCGGATCGGGAGGGTGCTAGTGCCACGGTTGCAGGGAACTGCAGAGGTCCGGGTCGCTGGTCTCTTCCTCAAGGATCAGGGTCGCCGCCAGCTCGGCAATCCCCGACGACGTCTGGAAGCCGTAGCCGCCCTGGCCCGCCAACCAGAAAAAGCCTTCAGCCTCCGGGTCAAATCCGATCACCGGTAGGCCCACCTTCGTCGAGGTGCGCAGCCCGGTCCAGGCGCGATCGATTGACGTGATCCCCAGCGTGGTGGCGTCGTTCAGTCGGCGCAGCAGTGCCGCCAGATCGGCCGGGTGAGGCTGGGCATCCTCGGGTATGCTCGGCACGGACTCGCACGGCGAGACCAGTGCCCCCGCCCCCTCACGCCGGAAGTAGAAACTGTCGTCGGCGGCGGCGACCATCGGTGTCCCCGGCGCCAGTTCGTCGGTCAGGTGTACGACGGCGGCAGTCCGGCGGTAGGGTCGTAGCCCCTGGATCTCCACGCCCGAGATCACTGCGAGCTCGTCGGCCCACGCGCCGGCGGCATTGACGACAACGGCTGCGTGGATGGCGTGCGCGCCGGCACCGACGCTCCACCCGGTCCGCAACCGTTGGGCCGAGTGGACCCGGGCGGCCGTGAGAATGGTGGCGCCGTCGTCGAGCGCCCGCCGTCGATGGTGGGCGATCAGGGCGTCGGAGTCCAGCCCCACCGAGGTGCTGTCAATCCCCGCCGCGGTGAAGGTTTCGGGGCGGAGCTGGGGACACAATGCCAGGGCATCCTCGGCACCGATGGCGGTCATCGCGCCGCTGGAGCGGTCAGTGACATCCTGCTGGGTCCCGACCAACATGAAACTGCGGGGTGTGAGGAGCTGAAGGCCGTGTTCCTCCTCGGTGGCATGGAGCAGGTCGAGGGTGAGGGTGGTGAGCTGCTGCACCGCGGGTGGCCCGTAGCTGGGAATAAGTTGCCGGGCCGACCGGGCTGAGGCGTGATAGGCGAGGTCCTGTTCGGCTTCGACCAGGACCACTGTGCAGGATCCGGCGAGCCGCGACGCGAGGGACAGCCCGGCAATACCGCCACCCACGATAAGAACGTCAGCGTTGAGTGCCATGCCAGCAGCCTACCCGCCAGAAGTGGTAGGCGGGGCGGGAAGGTCAGCCGGCGGCGGCGACGTCCTGGCGGGCACCGATGAAGGCTTGGACACACGCTTCGACGTCGTCGGCACTGTGCGCGGCGGACAGCTGCACCCGGATCCGGGCGGCACCGCGGGGCACCACCGGGAAGCTGAAGGCCGTCACAAACACGCCGCGTTCCAACATGGCGTCGGCGGTTTTGGCTGCCTGCGCCGCGTCGCCGAACATCACGGGAATGATGGCGTGCTCGCCGTCGAGCAGGTCGAAGCCTTCCTCGGTCATGCGGCGACGGAAGAATGCCGAGTTGCCCCCGAGCTTCGCCCTCAGATCGGCGCTGTTCTGGACCAGGTCCAAGGCCGTGAGGGTGGCCGCGACGATCGACGGCGCCAGGGAGTTCGAGAACAGGTACGGCCGGGCGCGCTGGCGCAACAGGGCAACGATCTCGGCGTGCGCTGCGACGTAGCCGCCGGAGGCCCCGCCCAGTGCCTTCCCGAAGGTACCTGTGTAGATGTCGACCCGGCCTGACACCCCGGCGTGCTCGGGCGTTCCGGCGCCGGTCTCCCCCATGAATCCGACCGCATGCGAGTCATCCACCATGACCATCGCGCCGTACTGGTCGGCGAGGTCACAAATGGCTTCCAGCGGGGCGAGGTACCCGTCCATCGAGAACACCCCGTCGGTGACGATCAGGGTGCGGCGCGCTCCCGCGGCCTCCTTGAGCTTCACCTCCAGATCGGTCATGTCGCGGTTGGCGTACCGGTAGCGCTGGGCCTTGGACAAGCGAATACCGTCGATGATCGAGGCGTGGTTCAGCGCATCGGAAATCACCGCGTCGTCCGCGGTCAGCAGGGATTCGAATACCCCGCCGTTCGCGTCGAAGCAGGAGGAGAACAGGATGGTGTCATCGGTACCGAGGAACTTCGACACCCTGGCTTCGAGTTCCAGATGAAGGTCCTGGGTGCCGCAGATAAACCGGACCGACGCCATGCCAAATCCGCGCTCATCGAGCGCCCGCTTGGCGGCGGAGATGATGTCCGGATGATCGGCCAGCCCCAGGTAGTTGTTGGCGCAGAAGTTCAGCACCCGCCGGGGTTCGCCGTCGAGCGTCGCCGCCTGGATGAGGTTGGACTGCGGTGAGGAGATCCGCCGCTCGTTCTTGAACAGGCCGGCGCTGCGGATGCCGTCCAGCTCCTGGGTGAGCTGATCCTGAATACTCGTATACATAGCGTTGCTCCTTAGAATCCGGTCCAGTCGAGGACTACTTTGCCGCTGGCCCCGTGACGTGCTGTGGTGAACCCCTGCTGCCACTGCGACGCGGGCAGCGTATCCGTAACAACACTGGAGATCGCCTGCTGCAGGACGGGGTTGGACTGCAGCATCGCGCTCATGGCGTACCAGGTTTCGAACATCTCGCGCCCGTAGATGCCCTTGAGGGTGAGCATATGGGTGACCACCTTGGCCCAGTCGATGGTGATGTCGGCCGAAGGCAGCCCGAGCATCGCGATCCTACCGCCGTGGTTCATGTTGTCAATCATTTCGGGCAGGGCGGTGGGGTGGCCGGACATCTCCATCCCGACGTCGAACCCTTCCCGCATGCCGAGCTGCCGCTGGGCATCAGCGATCCGGGTGGAGCCCACGTTCACTGCCAGGTCGGCGCCGACGGTCAGGGCCAGATCCAGCCGTGGCTGGAAGACGTCAGTGACCGCAATATAGCGGGCTCCGGCATGGCGGGCGACGGCGGCTGCCATCAGTCCGATCGGGCCGGCGCCGGTAATCAGCACGTCCTCGCCGACGAGGGGGAAGCTCAGGGCGGTGTGGACTGCGTTGCCGAAAGGGTCGAAAACAGCGCCCAATTCGGGGCTGATGCCGGCGGGGTGGACCCAGACGTTGGGTTCAGGGATCACCACGAACTCGGCGAACGCTCCGTCTCGCTGCACTCCGACACTCACGGTCCTGATGCACATCTGACGGCGGCCCGCACGGCAATTCCGGCAGGTGCCGCAGACGATGTGGCCCTCGCCGGAGACCCTGTCCCCCACTTTGACGTCTTGCACGCCCGACCCAAGGTCAACGACTTCGCCGTAGAACTCATGGCCGGGAATGAGCGGGGCGTTGATAATCCCTGCGGCCCACTGATCCCAGGATTCGATATGAAGATCGGTGCCGCAAATCCCGGTGGTCATCACGCGGATCTTGACCTCACCGAGCCCAGGCGTGGGTTCGGGCCGGTCAACCAATTCGAAACCGGGGTGCGGCCCGGACTTGTAGAGCGCCTTCACTGCTGGGGGTTCCTTCCACCCGCACGCGGCGGATCGGCGTGGTACGCCCCGGCGCGTGCAGTTCAGTCATCATGGTGCTGTGACACCTTCGCCAGCGTAGCAGCCGGGCAAGGCCGGGTCGGCCGGGGCTCATTCTGCGTTCTGCAGGGCGAGACACATCACCGACGCGTCGTCCGCCGCCTCGCCGATCTCCTGCTGGGCGATACGCAGCGTCAGCATGAGCTCCTGTGCTCCTTCGGGCGTGCTGACCGCTTCAAGAAATGCCTCGGCCCCCGAAACCAGACCCAGATCGACGGCCCGCCACGCGCCATCAGATGCCAGCACCACGGTGTGCGCCAGCCCTACGTTGACCAGGTGCGCGCGCTGCGCCGCCTCGGGTTCCCGCCGTGCTACCCACACGCCGTGCTCGGTGTTGCGGTCCCGTCGTGCCTGCTGGTGGTCGGCAATCGTCGCGGTGGGCTCGCTGATGGGGGTCCCCACATGTACCCAGCTCCCGTCGTGGCGGCGTGCCACGACATGACAGTCGGCGAGGCTGAGCACCCGTACGCCGTCGTCGTCGGCTGTCACCACCGAAACCGCGGCGCTGGGGAACCGATCTGATCGATCTCCTACCAGCCGCTGCCCCAGGGCATCAACACGGGTCAGGGCGGCGGCCAGCACAGCGCGGGGATCGGCAGGGCCAACGCTCTCCGCCAGCGCCAGGTTGAGGACCTGCGCATACCACGACGGGTTGGAGGCGCCCGGCAGGTCGATCTCCTCAAGGAGTGAGGTGGCGCCGTCGATCATCCAGGCGGCGTTGCCCCGATACCCGCAGGCGTCCTCCATGATGTGGTTGTCGCCCTCGGTCTGGACGCGGGTCAAATGAGTCCATTGCCCCATGTCAGCGGACACCACCCGTGAGCCGGGTCCCGTGATCCGCCAGGACCGAGCGCAGCACCTGCTGGCCCATTGTCCTGAACACCGGGTCATCATCGGAGTTCACGGCCAGCGCTGCCCCGATGCATAGTGCCCAGCCGCGGGCGCGCTGCCAGGTGGCGTCGGCGGTGGTACGCGCAGTATTGATGCGGTTCTGGAAGACCCGGCGACCGTGCCGGTCGAACACCAGCCAGGCCGCGGCAAGGTCGGTGGCGGGGTCGCCGCCAGTGAGGTCGCCGAAGTCGAGGACCGCGCTGAGCTTCCGTCCGGAACCGAGCACCAGGTTTGCCGCGTGGAGGTCCCCGTGCAGCCACAGGGGCGGCCCGTCCCACCCTGACTGGTCCCGGAGTTCCTGCCACAGGGTCCGCAGGGATTCGGCGGTGGGCGGCGGAAGGGCGTCGAGCCGCTGTTGGACGGCCCGGTCGCGGCCGCTGAGCGCTCCGCCGCGTACCGGGTTTCGGGGAGCGTCTGCTGGTGCCGGCTGCTGGAAGGCCAGCACGAAGTCGGCGAGGTCCCCGGCCGCGGGAGCCCGGTCCGCGACGGGGATGTGGGTGGCGGCGGTGCCGTCCGCCCAGGCGTTGATACTCCAGGGCCAGGGGTAGGACGACGACGACGCCCCGATCCGCACCGGTACCGAGGCGACGCGGAGGGCCGGCCCGGGCGATAAAATCCCCGGGCCGGCGGCGGCCAGCAGTTGCGGAAGCCATCGTTGCTCATTGAGGGCCAGGTCGGCAGCGCTCTCGCGGCGGGGCAACCTCACTGCGAGGTGGCTGCCGACACGGAAGATCACGTTGTCCCATCCCTCGGCGACGGGCTCGAGCGGCAGGTCGGCGAGGTCCGGGTGCTGCGCACGCAGCAGACTGCGGACCAGGTCCGCGGTGATGCGCACCTCGGCGGCCGGCCTGTTCGCCACGAGCTGTCCTTTCCAGTGACCTGGGTGCTAGCCTTCGACGCCGAGGCGCTGCAGGATCAGTTCCCGCACCCGGCCAGCATCGGCCTGGCCTCGGGTCGCCTTCATGACGCCGCCCACGATCGCTCCGACCGCCTGCACCTTGCCGCCACGTATCTTGTCCGCGACGTCGGGCTGGGCCGCCAGTGCCGCGTCGATCGCCTCAAGCAGCGGGCCGTCGTCGGACACGACCTCCAGCCCACGGGCCTCAACCACCTCGGTGGCGGTGCCTTCCCCGGCGAGGACGCCGTCGAGCACCTCCCGCGAGAGCTTGTCGTTGATCTTGCCGGACTCGATCAGCGAGTTCAGCTCGACGATCAGTTCGGGGGTAACACCCAGCTCGGACGGCTCGACGTCGGCCACCTTCGCGCGGCGGGAAATCTCGCCCATCCACCATTTCCGGGCGACGGCGGGCTTCACTCCGGCGGCGATGGTGTCCTCGATGGAGGACATCACGCCGGCGTTGACGACGTCGCGGAACTCGGCGTCGGAATAACCCCAGTCCTGCTGCAGCCGCTTACGGCGTTCGGCCGGTGGCTCGGGAAGTTCCGCGCGGAGCCGCTCGATCCATTCTTCGGTGGTGACGATGGGCACCAGATCGGGTTCCGGGAAGTAGCGGTAGTCGTCGGCGTCGGACTTGGGGCGGCCCGACGTCGTCGAGCGGGTGTCCTCATGCCAGTGCCGGGTTTCCTGGACGATGGCCGTCCCGGAATCGAGCACCGCTGCGTGGCGTTGAATCTCGTACCGGACCGCGTGCTCCACGGCGCGCAACGAGTTCACGTTCTTGGTCTCGGTACGGGTGCCGAACCTCTCCTGCCCCTTGGGCTTCAGGGAGACGTTGGCGTCGCAGCGGACGTTTCCGCGCTCCATTTTGGCGTCGGACACGCCCAGGTTCTTCACGATCTCCCGGATCGCCGCCACGTAGGCCTTGGCCAGTTCGGGTGCCCGGGCGCCAGCCCCGACGATCGGCTTGGTGACGATTTCCACCAGCGGAACACCGGACCGGTTGTAGTCCACCAGGGAGAATTCGGCGCCCTGGATCCGGCCGGTGGAGCCACCCATGTGGGTCAACTTGCCGGCGTCTTCTTCCATGTGGGCGCGTTCAATCTCGATGGTGAACACGGTGCCGTCGGCCAACTCAATGTCGATCGACCCGTCGTAGGCGATCGGGTCCTCGAACTGGGAGGTCTGGAAGTTCTTGGGGGTGTCCGGGTAGAAGTAGTTCTTTCGGGCGAAGTAGCACTTCTCGGCGATCTTGCAGCCCAGTGCCAACCCGATCTTGATGGAGGATTCGACGGCCACCCGGTTCACCACCGGGAGCACGCCGGGCAGGCCCAGATCCACAGGGGTCACATTGGTGTTGGGGGTGTCGCCGAAGGCGTTGGGCGCCGAAGAGAACATTTTGGTCTTCGTGTTCAGCTCCACGTGGACCTCGAAGCCCAGCACCGGATCGTACTTGTCGAGGGCTTCCTCGAAGGTCAGGATGTCTTCGGTTGCCATGCTCATGAGTCAGTTCCTCCTGCAGTACGGGTCAGGTCGGGCGCCCGGTCCAGCAGCGGACCGCCCCAGCTGGCTTCGAGCAGCGATTCGAGCACCGCCCCCACCCGGTACAGCCGGGCATCCTCGCGGGCCGGAGCCAGCAGTTGGATGCCGACTGGCAGCCCGTCCTCGTCGGCGAGGCCGCCGGGCAGGGACAGCCCCGGTACGCCCGCCATGTTGGCGGGGATGGTGGCGACGTCGTTCAGGTACATGGCCAGCGGGTCGTCGAGCTTCTCCCCCAGCTTGAACGCCGTCGTCGGCGCCGTCGGGGAGATCAGGACGTCGGCCTGCGTGAACGCAGCCTCGAAGTCGCGCTGGATCAGGGTGCGGACCTTCTGTGCCGACCCGTAGTAGGCGTCGTAGTAGCCAGCGCTCAACGCGTAGGTGCCGAGGATGATCCGGCGTTTGACCTCGTCACCGAACCCTGCGGCGCGGGTGGCGCCCATGACGCGTTCGATGGTGGGTGCGCCGTCGGGCACTACCCGCAGGCCAAACCGGACGCCGTCGTACTTGGCGAGGTTCGACGACGCCTCAGAAGGCATGATCAGGTAGTAGGCGCCCAACGCGTAGTCGAAATTGGGGCAGGAGACCTCAACGATTTCGGCGCCCGCACCGCGAAGCAGGTCCAGCGACTCCTGGAAGCGGGTCAGGACACCGGTCTGGTAGCCCTCGCCTTGCAGTTCCTTGATGACGCCAATCCGCATGCCCTCGACGTTGCCCAGTCGGGCGGCCTCGACGAGTGCGCCGAGCGGGTCGGTCAGGGAGGTGGAATCGTTGGGATCGTGGCCGCCGATGACCTCGTGCAGCAACGCCGAGTCCAGGACGGTCCGCGACACGGGGCCAATCTGGTCCAGCGAGGACGCCATCGCGATCGCGCCGTACCGGGAGACTCCACCGTAGGTGGGCTTCACACCCACGGTTCCGGTCACAGCACCGGGCTGGCGGATGGAACCGCCGGTGTCGGTGCCCAGAGCGAGGGGCGCTTCGAAGGCGGCGACGGCGGCAGCAGAGCCACCGCCCGATCCGCCCGGGATGCGGTCCAGATCCCAGGGGTTACGGGTGGGTCCGTACGCGGAGTGCTCGGTGGAGGAGCCCATGGCGAACTCGTCCAGGTTGGTCTTGCCGAGGATGGGCATCCCCGCGGCGCGGAGCTTGCGGATCACGGTGGCGTCGTAGGGGCTGTGCCAGCCCTCAAGAATCTTTGAACCGGCAGTGGTGGGCTGGCCCTTGGTGACGATGAGGTCCTTGACGGCAATCGGGACACCAGCTAGCGGGTGGAGGTCCTCCGAGTTGGCGCGGGCCTTGTCAACGCCGGCGGCGACAGCGAGAGCCTCGTCGGTGTTGACGTGCAGGAAAGCGTGAACGCCGTCGTCGCCACCATCAACCAGAGCGATGCGGTCGAGGTGGGCCTGGGTCGCTTCGACCGCCGAGATTTCCCTGGCGGCGAGTTTCTGCGCGAGTGCTGCCGCGCTGAGCCGAATGAGTTCAGTCATGGGTTATTCCCCGTCCAGGATTGCAGGGACCTTGAAGCGTCCGTCGGCGTTATCGGGTGCGCCGGAAAGGGCTTCCTCATTGGTGAGGGTCTCCCCGATCACGTCCTCGCGGTACACATTGCTCAGCGGGATAGGGTGGCTGGTGGCCGGGATATCCTCGCCTGCCACCTCACTGACCCGCTTGATGGAGTCGACGATGACGGCCAGCTCGCCAGCCATCCGGTCCAGCTCGTCGGCGCTCATATCGATGTGGGCCAGCCGCGCCAGATGCGCAACGTCCTCACGGTTGATCTCAGCCATAAATCTCCCATGGTCAATGAAGTGGTGTTTGGTTCCAGTCTACGTGCGGTGCACGCCCCGACCGATTCGGCCATGACGTGGAGGACAGGCCTGTCCAAGACCTCAGGTGACGGCTGTGACGGTGTGGTCCGGGGCCCTGTGCTCTGTTCCGGGTAGGGGTGGTGCGGTTGAGTTGTAGGTGTGGCCGGTGGGGGTGGTGATGCGGAAGGTGTGCCGAGAACCTGTGCCTGTGCCTGAGTCGGGTTCGAGGCGTGGTTGTGCTGTCCAGCCGGGGGTTTCTTTGGTGTGGTTGCATGCCTCGCAGAGCCCCGCCGAATTCGGAATGGAGGTGGGTCCGCCGCGGTGCCAGGGGATGATGTGGTCGTAGTGGCGGATCGGCGCGTCACAATACGGGGTGCGACAGGTATCGTCCCGGGCGCTAATGAACCGGCGTTGCGCCCGGGTGAAAAGCCGGGCTTTCGAATCCATGCCGACCAGCTCCCCGGTACCCGGTGCGGTGTAGAGGCGGCGCACCCACACGTCGAAGGCGGGACGCCCCGTCTCAAAGGCTTCAGCAGGTTCAGCGGGCTGGGTGGGTTCGGGGTTCAGGAGGTCCCGTGCCCAGGAGGAGGGGACGATGCCGTAACCGGGGATCCTGGCGGGTTCGCTGTCGCCTTGGAGCAGGGTCCGGTCGGTGATGATGACCTGCAGTTCGACCCGGGACACACCACCGGGGGTCCCGGTGATCCGTTCGACCAGGGTGTCGGCCATCAACTGCCCCCGGGACCGGGTGTCCCCGCCCGCCCGGGCGGTATCGGCGTGCCGGGTCAACGCCGCGTAGGCCGCGACGGCGTTCTTCACCGGCAACAACGCGGTCAGGTACGCCATGGTGTCCGGTGCCGGCCGGATACTGACGAATCGTTCGCTGGTGGCGTGGGCGGCCCGGTTCACCACCGAGTGTGGATCCCGCCGGTACGCGGCAGCCCGAGCCGCCGCGATGATCGTCTTGTCTCCGCACCCGGTGAACGTCCCCGCATCGGGGTGGAGTTCCTCATCGACCGCGGACCGGTCGGCACTGGTAAGGCACGCGGTTTCCTTCACCAACAGGGTCGCCCGCCACTCATTGAGCTGGCCGGTCTCCAGGGCCGCCAACGTATGCGGCATCTCCGTCACCAGTGCCCGGGCCAACCCGAGCAGCCGGCTGCCGCGGGACGGGGACTCCCGCCGCGCCAACGCGACCAGCGCGCCAACACTGTTACCTTGCTCCGTCGCGGGTACCCCGGCGTCGGCCTGGATTTGACGTTCGGAAACGTCGAAGGCGACAGCGATCCGGGCCTGCACCCCCGCAATAGCGGATTTGAGATCCTCCAAGCCACGGAGCTGATCAATCAACCCCGCGGAGCTCATGGCCGGCCTCAGTGCCTTCAAAGCGTCGAGCACCACCCGGATCCCACCATCAGCCACAGAACCAACCCCCGGAACACGGTAGGACCCCGGAACAGTGCCGGACCCGGCACTAAATGCTCCACGCTGAGCCGTCCCCGGGAGGGGAAATCCCTTCCGGATCAATGCTGGAGCTGCGCTTCCGTCCATACCTCAATTGTCCCAAACCGCCCCGACATTTCGAGGACTGACCGCCCTATGTGGATAAATCTCTCGAACAAACCTTCGACTATAAAGGGGTCTGAACACAACCCAACAACGAGGATCCGCCCCAAGCAAGCCTTGCAGCAAATCCGCATGGGGCTGAAGATGGAGCATGACATGGGGCTGGACGGCCCTAAGAAGAAGGAGGTTGCGGTGGCCCGGGAACTAGTGTGGACCGGTTTCATGACGCTCGACGGCGTGGTGGATTCACCGGGTGGAACAATTGAGGGCCACCCCAGCGGTGGGTGGGTGTTGAATGCCGAGTTCGTTCCCGAATCGTTCTCCCTCAAAAGCGAGGAGTTGGCTGAGACGTCAGCGTTGATGTTCGGCCGCCAGAGTTACGAGGATTTTTCTCCGATCTGGTCTCAATCTGAAGATCACGCGAGCTATCAGGACCTGCCGAAGTTTGTGGTGTCAACGACGCTCGGGGCCGACGCCCTCATTGATGGCTGGGGGCCGATTGAGGTCCTCCGATCGATCGATGATGTTGCAGCGCTCAAACAATGCAACGGGGGCGCCATCTTCATCCACGGCAGTTCGGGGCTGGCCCGAAGCCTCGACGACGCGGGACTCATTGACCGGTACAACCTCCTTGTGTATCCGGTGATTCTTGGTTCCGGCAAGAGGCTCTTCAATCTCACCAACCGGGATTCACAGAAACTCAGCCTCAGGGAATCCGCCGCCTACTCCAACGGAGTAGTCAAGGCCGTGTACGACGTCGTCCGCTAAAGCGCCACGATGGGTCGCACCTGTGCCTGGAGTATGGCAACAGCAGCCAGCATTAGCCCGACGGCGCCTGCCAGCGGGACGGTTCATGACTCATCCTCAAGGAGAATCCCCGGCCATTCCTAACGAATCCGACAGCGGGGCTCCGACGACGTTAATCCGCACCGGCAAGTCCCGGAGTTGGGGTTGGCTTGCAAGCGCATCCGCCAGAGCGACCCCATCATCCACGACATCCACGACATCCACGACATCCACGACATCCACGACGATCTCACCGGACACCGCATCGAAGTAAACACCCTGAATGGTCGGTGACATCTTCGCCCAGGAGGTGTCCTCAATCGCCTTCACTAGGGCCCGCTCCGAGTATTCAGCTCCGTACCTGATCGTCACTAAGGGCCGAAGCGGATCACTGAGGATGGCATCCAGCCCGGACAAGGGCCCCTCCCCCGTCAGCCTCACAACACCACCAAACGCGGGCTCATGCCGCAGGAATGCTCCCGCTAACCGAGGTCCGGCAACCATACTGATCCGTCCCAGCAGCGCCGACAGGTCCTCCTGGTGGCTCAAGCGGTCCACCGCCTCGTCGATTGGCAGCGCGTAATCTTCGGCATATTCGCGAGCACCAACCTTCAAGGCATCAGTGACGACGTCGACCGGCGCACCCAACGATGTCCGTACGCCCAGGAGTCCACGCTGTACATGGCTGGGTCTGGCACCCCGGCTACTTGTTCCTGCCGCGCGCTGCAACACTCCAATGGTCGACGACGACGCCGCGGCTCAGCACCGTGACCTCATCCACAAGGTTCATGGTCAGGCACACATGGTTGGGAATCACCCGCAGGCGCTCCCCCAGGGCTGGCAATGGGCTGTCATCGGGCCAGACGACGGTGGCGTGGTGCTCGGAAAGGGCTGTGATACGAGCCTCGGGATGATCCATGAGACGCCCAAACCCCGTGGTCCAGGCCGGGCGGTCGCTGCCGATCACCTTGCTGCCGGCGTCGAGGACCAGTCGACGTGGCGCGTCGGCGCCGCCCTCGTGGCGACTGACAACGGTTGCCGCGATGGTCAAGGCAATATCGGTGAGAGTGCACCGTTCGAGTTCCAACTGTTGAGCGTCGCCGAAGACGTACACCCCGGGACGGACCTCTGTTGCCGCCGACGTTGCCGATGATGTTGCCGCCACCGGTCCGGTGAGCACCGCCGTCGGGGTGGATCCGCCACTGATCCGGGTGATCTCGAAACCCGCAGTCCTCAGCAGGTCCGTTGCTTCGCTAAGGGCCTGCTGTTCCTGTTCAGCTGCCCGAGCAGGCATCCCTGGCGCATAGCTGTGCCCCGGGAAGGTGAAGACCCCCGTCACCCGCAGCCCAGCACCAGCCGCAGCACGGGCGATCTCCACGGCACCGGCTGGGCTGACGCCGCTGCGGTGATGACCGCTGTCAATCTCCACCAGGATTTCGATCCGGTTGGCGGCATCCGCCAACGTGGTGCCCATCACCCTCGCGGCCTCAACCGAATCCGCACCGACCGAAACGCGGGCCGCGGTGCTGAGGTGAACCAGACGGCTGGCGTGGTGAGAAGTAACCCACAACGGGTAGGCGATGAAAAGATCTGTCGCACCATGCTCCACGAAGACTTCGGCCTCCCCGATGGTCGCCACCGTCAGCCCCACCGCACCCGCAGCGATCTGGAGGGCGGCAATCTGCGGGAGCTTATGGGTCTTCACATGGGGGCGCAGGTCTAATCCCTTCTCCCGCACCGTTGCGGCCATCCGGTCGATATTGCGCACCAGGACCTCCCGGTCGATCATTACCTCCGGCGTCTCAACACCCTCCGGCACAACGCTCATTGTTTTTCTCCTTCCCAACCCCACATCGCTGGTGCCGACGACTTTGACAGCCCCGTCGACCTTCTCATAACCGCGAACCAGGAATACCGCATCCTGCCCTGTGGTTATCGTCCCGGTAACCACACGGAGAAGGAAGAAGGCAACGATGCGCGCTATTCGTCAGCACACCTTTGGGGAACCCTGGGATGTCCTGCAGGTGGATGACATTGCAACTCCCGAGCCCGGCCCCGGCCAGGTTCGTGTCCGCACCCTGCTATCGCCCATCCATAACCACGACCTCTGGACGGTTCGAGGAACGTACGGCTTCAAGCCCGAGCTTCCCGCCCAGGCGGGTAGCGAGGCAGTAGGGGTCATCGACGCACTGGGGGACGACGTCGGAAACCTCACCGTCGGCCAGCGGGTCGCCACCGGGGGCACCTTCGGAGTGTGGGCTGAGTACTTTATCGCCCAGGCCCAGGGGCTGATTCCCGTTGACGATGAAGCTACCGACGACGTCGCCTCACAGCTCGTCGCCATGCCGTTCTCAGCCCTCGCGCTCCTCGACTGGCTCGACCTCACCGAGGGCGACTGGATCATCCAGAATGCCGCGAACGGCGCGGTTGGCCGGTTGCTGGCTCAACTCGCTCCAACCCGTGGCATCAACGTCGTCGGCCTGGTACGTCGTGATGCGGGAGTCGATGAGCTTGCCGCGCAGGGTATCGAGCGGATTGTTTCGACCGAAAACGAGGGCTGGCAGGAGCGGGTGGTCGAGCTCACCGGCGGCGCTACGATCGTCGCCGGCGTGGATTCGGTGGGCGGCGAAGCCAGCAAGGCTGTTCTCTCCCAGCTTGGCGAAAACGCCACCCTCGTGGTGTTCGGGGCAATGGGCGGAAGCACCGTGGCGCTCGACTCCGGGGCTATCATCTTCAAGAACTTGACGGTCAAGGGCTTCTGGGGCAGCACAGTGATGCGCGAACTGCCATCGCAGCGTCGCGGTGAGCTGTTCAGTGAACTTCTGATGAGGGTGCAGGACGGAACCCTGTCCTTCCCGATCGAGGAGCGCTATTCACTCGAGCAGGTGCACGAGGCGTCGAAAGCCAACTTTGTCGCAGGTCGCAAAGGTAAGGTCATGCTGCGCCCGTAAGCGCGACCGCCTGTGCGGTGGTGGGCTTAGAGGGCCAACCGGAACACCCAGAGCAGAATCTCCTCATTGGGCACCCACCAGTCCCGCTCGGGCTGCCGCACAAAACCCAGCGAACGGTAGAGGGCGTGGGCGCGGGTCATGTCAGAGCCGCTGGTCAGGCTGACGGCCGAGATGCCGTCCAGGGACCTGGCATGCTCGATGATGGCCTCCACCATGATCCGGCCCACCCCGCCGCGCTGCAGCAATGGATCGACGGCGAGCATCCTGAACTCCAGCTCACCGGTGACGGCGATGTCGGTGTACCGCTGCCCCTCGAACGTGATGGCCACCGAGGCAACCACCACCCCATCGCGTTCCGCCACCCAGATCTCGGCGTGCTCGGCACGGTGTTCGACGTCGGCCAGCACCCGCATGTAGGGGTGGTCGGAGGCCTCGAAGTATCCCGCCTCCAGGTAGGCGGAGCAGGTGATACGGCGGACGTCGTCGTAGTCCGCTTCCGTCACGGGGCGGATCGTCAGGTCGGCTGGAGCGTGGGGGGTCATCAAGTCCTCATCGGGAAATCGTGCGGGTACGACGTCGGAACGTTGTCTTCCAATTTTGCTTCACGCCCTAGCTCGTCGTCACACTGTCCTGCACACCGTCGTGCACTACTCAAGCACCGACGCGCCTGCACGACGATACCCGGTGCCGTCCGGGCGACGGGCCAAGTGGCCGTAGTCGACCAGTGCGCGACGCAGGGTAAGGACGTCCCGGGTCACCGTCGATAGCACCAGGTTCACCTCGCGTTCCGTCAGCTCCCGGTCGGCCGGGATCAACCGCTCAGTCAGGTGCTCGAGAACCGCCCGCCTTTCGGCAGGATTGCGGGGCAGCCCGTCGAGGTGCCCGTCGGCAAAGAAGCGGTCCACTCCCTGGGGCCTATCCCGCGATGCAGCGCCGAGGACCTCCCGGAACAGGTCCGCGTTGACTGTGCCATCGGCGCCGAGCAGCCCGGCGTCCGCCAGTTTGTCGAGTTCCCTGGCGGTTGCGACGGTCTCGACTCCCAGCACCGCTGCGGCATAGAGTTCGCGCAACCGGGGTGCGGACAGGGTTGAAAAGACCTTCTGCCAGCTCGCTGTCATTCAGCGGCCCCCATGATCCCAGTGGGCAACCCTGCCGCCCGCTGCACAAAGCTGGGTGCCCCTGCAAGGGTCACGGCGGCAAGCCGCTCGGCCTCGTCCGGTCCCCCGGCGAGCGCCGAGGTGAGGTGAGGGCGGAGCACGGTGGCGCCCGCCTCCTCCGCGATCAGCGCACCGGCGGCCCAGTCGTGTTCGTTGAGGCCACGTTCGGCGTACCCGTCGAGGGTGCCGTCGGCGACCATACACAGGTCAAGCGCCGCCGAGCCGAGCCGCCGGACGTCACCGAAGCCGTCCAGCAGCCCACCCAACTCCCCTAGCTGCTGGGTCCGGACAACGGCGTCGTAACTGAAACCGGTACCCAGCAACGCACCCTTCCGCCCGACGTCGGGGCCGTCGAGGCGGGTTACCCGGCCGTGGTCCCGCAGCCAGGCGCCCTGCCCCTTGGCCGCCCAGTACACCCGGTCCAGCGCGGGCGCGTGCACCACCCCGGCAAGCCACTGGCCGCCGGCGTCCATCGCCGCCACCGAGGTGCAGTAGTAGACAATGTTGCGGATGAAGTTGGTGGTGCCGTCCAGCGGGTCGATCGACCAGCGCACCCGCCCGGCGCCCGAGGCTCGGTCAGGCACAGTGGTGCCCAGCTCCTCGCCGGTGATCACATCGTGGGGCCGGGAGCGGGAAATCACATTCCGTACCGCCCGTTCGGCGGCCAGGTCGAACGCCGTCACCCAGTCGCTGTCCGAACTCTTGTTCTGCGCCTCGAGGGATTCGACGCTGCGCCGCGCCAACACATCCGCTCCCGCGGAGGCCGCCTGCTTCGCCAGGTGCAGCAGTTCCAGCGCGGACCCGTTCACTCCGGGCCCTCTTCGAGTAGCCGGGTGAACCCGTCCTCGTCCAACACCGTCAACCCCAGAGCCTCAGCCTTGTCCAGTTTGGTGCCGGCGTTCTCCCCGGCCACCACAAAGTGGGTGTTCTTCGACACCGACCCCGATGCTTTACCGCCCCGTCGGATGATCGCCTCCTTCGCCTCATCCCGGCTGTAGTGTTCCAGCGAGCCGGTGACGACGACGGTCACCCCCTCCAGCGTGCGCGGCATGGAGGTGTCGACGTCGTCCTCCATCCTGACGCCGGCCGCCGCCCAGGCGTCGACGATCTCCCGGTGCCAGTCCTCGGCGAACCATTCGGTGAGTGCGGCGGCGATGGTGGGGCCGACGCCGTCGACGTGAGCGAGCTCATCCTCGGACGCTGCGCGGATCCGTTCCATTGACCCGAACGCGGTGGCCAAGGCTCGCGAGGCGGTGGGTCCGACATGCCTGACCGAGAGGGCGACCAGCACCCGCCAGAGCGGCTGCAGCTTCGCCTTCTCCAGTTCGGTGAACAGCCGGCGGGTGTTGGCGCTGGGCTCGGACGGCTTCTTGGCGGTGCCCTTGGTGTAGAAGTAGGGCACCAGTTCCTTGCCCATCACCTCACCCTTGACCCGCTTGTCGCGGAGGATCCGCACGTCGGCGAGCGCCTCGGGGGTAAGGTCAAACAGCTGTGCTTCGGACGTCAGCGGCGGGTCGACTGGTTCGGCGGGCTGGGTCAGGGCAATTGCCGCCTCCCAGCCCAGGGCCTCGATGTCGAACCCGCCTCGGCCGGCCAGGTGGAAGACCCGTTCCCGCAGCTGCGAGGGGCAGGACCGGGCATTGGGGCAGCGAATGTCGACGTCGCCATCCTTCGCCGGCGCGAGGGGCGTGCCGCAGGAGGGGCATTCGGTGGGCATAACGAATTCGCGTTCGGTGCCGTCACGCAGTGCGACGACGGGGCCCACAATTTCCGGGATCACGTCACCGGCCTTGCGGAGCACCACCATGTCGCCGATCAGGACACCCTTGGCCTTCACCACATCCTGGTTGTGTAGGGTGGCCATCTCGACGGTGGACCCGGCCACCTTGACCGGCTCCATGAGCCCAAACGGTGTGACCCGGCCGGTGCGGCCCACGTTCACGCGGATATCCAGCAGCCGGGTGTTGACCTCTTCCGGCGGATATTTGAAGGCCACCGACCAGCGGGGCACCCGGGAAGTGTGGCCCAGTGCCCGCTGCAGGCCGAAGTCGTCCACTTTCACGACTATGCCGTCGATCTCGTGGAACAGGTCATGCCGGTGTTTGCCGTAGTGCTCGATGAAGTCCACCACCGCCGCGGCGTCGTCGAGCACCTTATAGTACGGGGAGGTAGGAAGGCCCCATTCCTTGAGGAGACCGTAGGTTTCCGATTGGGACTGGGCTGTGAGGCCCTCGCGGACGCCGATCCCGTGCACGTACATGTCCAGCGGCCGCTCGGCCGTGAGCGCAGGGTCCTTCTGGCGCAGGGATCCAGCTGCCCCGTTGCGGGGGTTGGCGAACGGCGCCTTCCCGGCGGCGACCATCCGTTCGTTGAGCTGGGCAAAGGCAGCAGACGGGAAGAACACTTCGCCGCGCACCTCCATTTCGGCGGGATGGCCCGTCCCGGCGAGGGTCCTGGGGATCGACTTGATGGTGAGGACGTTGTGGGTGATGTCCTCACCGGTGGCGCCGTCGCCGCGGGTCGCCGCCCGCACCAGTTCACCGTTCCGGTACAGCAGGTTGACGGCCAGCCCGTCGATCTTCAGCTCGGTCAACCACTTGATGGTGCTGCCCGGGCTGACGGACTCGACGCTCGCGGCGGCCCGGCTCACCCAGACGTCCAACTCGTCCAGGGAGAAGACGTCCTCCAGGCTGTACATGCGCTGTAGGTGGTCGACGGCGGCGAACGCCGAGGAGGCGTCGCCGCCAACCTCCTGGGTGGGTGAATCGTTGGCGATCAGCTCCGGGTGCAGTGCCTCGATCTTCTCCAACCGCCGGAACAGCTCATCAAACTGCGCGTCGGAGATCGTTGGCGCGTTCTCGTTGTAGTAGGCAAACCGATGCCGGCGCACCTCCTCCGCCAGGGAATCGTATTCCTCCCGCAGGGAATCGACCGGCGTCTGGTCCGGAGTGAGTTCGATACCCGATTTGTCAGTTGTTCTGGCCACAGTCCTATCTTGCCTCAGTCCCCGACCCGATGCGCGCTAGGCGGCCAGGAGCCGACCCGAAGGTCCTTCAGCGTGTTCTGAATCAGCTCGACGTCGGTGACCTCGGATTCGGGGACCACCGTCCAGTACACGCCGGCGTCGGCCTTGTTGAGGCGCAATGATTCGGCGGTGTCGGCGTTGTGGCCGGCGTAGAAGAGACGGAACAGGCGGGCGTCGCCGTCGTAGGCCACAGCAGTAATCCTGAACGGATGGCCGTTCCAGCGGCAGGTCGAGTTCAGTTCGAATAGCTTGTCGAGTTCCGCGACCGGAACTTCCTTCGCCCAGCAGCCGCGGTCAGTCTGGGTGAATCCTTCCATCTCCGCGGGTGGCTGGCTGGTTGCCGCGAGGATCACGGCGGTGTTGTCCTTGACCAGATCGGCGCTGAACCGGAACCCGTCCCAGACCGCCACCCAGCCGATGATAACGTCCGGCACGGTGGGGGCGGGGCTGGCTAGCCCGGATCCCTCGACCACAGCCCACCCTTTGGCCACATCCCGGTACACAGTGATCAGTTGCTCCCGTCCCCTCGCGGCCCGCCCGCCAGAGCTCGGCGGCGGGAGGAATCCTCACCTCGTCGAGGAAGTACTGAGGCACCACCCCGCCGTCATACAGCGCGGAGCCGTTACCCGTAACCGGAGGACGGTCGACAACGTCGGGCGCCATCGGGGTATGTACGTACACAGCTGGCGGCTCGGCGAAGCGGAGGACATCGAAATGGGTGGCGTTGGAATCCCAGGGTGATCCGGGGAAGCCACCCCGTGCGCCAGGCTGAGGGCCTTCTGAAAGATCACCGTAAATCTTTTGGTTGTGGGGTGTCCGGGTTTAGGACCCAGATCTAACTCGGGACCAGCTGTTGCCAAGACCCTAGGCCTTGGGCAGCGGCACGTCAGTCATTTCGGTGCGGAAGTTGGACATCTCCGCCCACGGAAGGTCGCCAATAACGCCCGCGCGCCCCGACTCAAGCACTTCCAGCTGAGGAGCGCACCCGGACTTCAGCAGTTCAATCATGGCTGGAGAATATCCCCCGTGGACGGCGACAATGCCGTCTTCAGAATATGCAATAACCTCGAACTCGAGTCCCTTCCAGATCCCGGTGGAGCGGAGGCTCACGAACCGCTCCACCTCGTCCATCGGAATATATCGGCGAAAACTCGACCGCTCCGACCCTTCATGGAAAGTGCCGGGAATCGGTATCCATTCCCAAGGCAAGTCACCCTTGACCCGGTCCTCGATCCACATGTCGGTACCGATTGAGTAGCCGCTGTAATAACTGCCCTGCCATTTGATGTAGACACCCGAAATGAGGGTGCCATCAGGGCAGGCTATGTACCACTCGAGCCCAGGAAGGTCCGGGGGGATGTTTTCGGGGTCCAAAGGGGGCACCAACCGCAATCTCGTCACTTCAAGCCTCAGGCAGGGGCAGGTCGACCATCTCGGTGCCGAGGTTGGATATCTCGGACCAGGGCAGAAACCCGGTAACGCCGGCACGACCCGCTTCAGATACTTTAAGCTGGGGAGCGGCCCCGGTCTCGATTAACTGGATCATCTCCGGGGAGTACCCGCCCCTGACGGCCACCGTCCCATTGTCGATGTACTGTTCGATGCCGATCTGCTGTCCTCGCCAGGTCCCTGAGGCGTGGATCCGGACGTACCGCTCCACTTCGCTTCTCGGGACCTTTCGCCGAAAGGTCCTTCTCCCGGATGTTTCGTTGTAGGAGCCTGGAATCGCGATTCACTCTGCTGACAAAGCACCCTTGACGCGGTGACGAATCCACAGATCGGTTCCGATCGAGTAACCCTCGTAGAAGTGCCCGTTCCATTGGATGTAGTGACCCGAGACGAGGGTCCCGTCCGGGCAGGCCGTTCACGCACCCGCGGATCCGGTCGAGTGGTTGCGGGGTCGAGCGGAGGCACCAGCCGCACATCAATCCCCATCTCATTCATCGCTGGGTTCTCGGTGTCTCCCGGTCGGATGGGTAGCACGCAGAACTCGTTACCCGAAGGATCCGCGTAAATCCGCCACGGCAAATCCCCCCAGGCCGGGTGGAGCTCGTGACCACCGCGCTCGGTGATAGCCGCGGCGACGTCGTCGGGATCATCTCCAGCCTCAAGCCGGATATCGAGATGGAGTTGGTTCTTCGTGGCGCCCTTGGGTGCCGGCTCGGGGCAAAACTCCAGCAGGGGACCCCGCCGCGAGGGGTGGCGCAAAATCCCTGGCGCTCGAGCCTGTTGCGGCCATTCCGTAAGCCACGACCAGAACTGCGCGTCCCGGTCCGGGTCAGCGGAATCGATGAGGAGTGCAGCGATCGGTCCAGTACCGAGATACGCTGCCCGATCGTTCACCACGCAGAACGCGTTACCTTCCGGATCGGCGAGCACCGTCCATGGAACGCCGATCTGACCGATATCGAGATGTCGGGCGCCGAGTCCTAGCAGCCGCTCGACGACGTCTATCTGGCGCTCCGCGCCCAGTAGATCAAAGTGAATCCGGGGCTCCGCCGCTGGCAGCTCGGTCGCTCGCTGGAAGCACAGGTTGAGCGCGGGTCCGCCGTCAAGGGAGAGCCGGGTCTCGAAGATCCCGGCCTCATCGGTAAGGCGGTCGCCGTCGAGCGCTGCCTCCCAGAACCTGCCCAGCCGCTGCGGCTCGGCCGCGTCAATCACGATGTTCTCCAGATACATGTCCCACACCCTATCGTCCGCCCCCTTCCACAACAGATCGAGTCAGCACCAATAGCCGAATACTCGCCCGAGATCGGTCATATCTGTTGACTCGATCCGGATGGGTCTGGGCACTAGGTGCGGTCCTCGTCGGCTGGGTCGGGCGGTGGACTGTCGAAGGACACCGACGTCGTGGACCGGTAAGGCGAAACATAGCCCCCGGAAGAGTGGTCGACCTCGGGAAAGTACCCGAAGGATCCGTGACCGGATTCGGGGTCTGCGCCAACCGACGGCCCGTTGCTACCGAGCAGGCTTCTCGTCAGGGTGGCGCCGTCCGACATCAGCTCAGTCACCGCGCGCTGCAGGTGGCTATCACCGACCGGTACACCCGCTGACGCTGCCGTCAGGACCGCTCGCCGGACCAGTTCTTTGGTGAAGGATGCCGTTGATCCTTCAGTCTCCTCAGCGGCCGACACGATAGCGTCGGGGCTGAACGTCCCCTCAGGCGCATACAGCCTGAGCAGCGCTGCTCGCTCGCGTCCGCTGGGAAGGGGTATTTCGATGGCGAGGTCAACGCGGCCGGGGCGCTGAGCGAGCGCCCGCTCGAACATGTCCACCCGGTTGGTGGTGAGGACGAAGGTGACGTCGGCGTCGTCGTCGAGTCCGTCCATCGCGTCGAGCACTTCGAAGAGCAGCGGCTGCGGGCCGTGCCCAAAGCTCCGGTCCTCGGCGATCAGATCACAGTCCTCGAGGACGACGATGGAGGGTTGCAATGCCCGCGCCATTCGGGCCGCCTCACTGACGTGGGCGAGCGTGCCACCGGACAGGAGGATCGCTGTTGTCCCCTCGCTGGCGCTGAGCAGATAGCGGACTGTGTGGGTTTTTCCGGTGCCGGGCGGGCCGTAGAGAAGGATGCCGCGTTTGAGGTGCTGGCCCGCAGCGACCAGCGCGTCCCGGTGCGCGGCGATGCCGAGGGCATGCTCGCTCACTCTGTCCAGCAGGCCCTCGGGCAGGATGATGTCGTCCTCGGTCAGGTGCGGCCGCCGGAGGAAGGTCACGCCGGCTGCACTTGGCCCGAACTCTTCGATGGTGAAGGACAGGATCTGGCCTTGCAGCACACTCTCCTTCGGGACACGACGCCGGAATTCGGCGAGAAAGTCCCTGGTAGCGGCGGGATCCGCGCAGATGACCTCCAGCGAGGCGCTTGAGCGGCCATACTGCGGCTCGGCCTTGCGCTGCAGGATGGCCATCGCTGCACCTTGGTATTCGAAGAGGTGTAAGCCGAGCGCAACCGTCTGCCGCTGGACATCCGGGCCGACCGGGAGATTCGTGTAGTCGGGCTGCGACAGCGGAAAGCTCAGATACAGCTCGGAGTGCTGGAGCATGTCGCTCAACGTCATGTGGTGCCGCTGATCGCCGCCGCCAATACCCACGAGCCGTCCCTCGGCGCCCGTGAGGGAGGCGAGGACGATGTCCGCATCCACGAAGCGGTGAGGCGACACCTCCTCGACGACGACGGGAAGTGTCGACGGCTCGACGCCGAGATGCGCGGTCAACGTGTCGAGGAGCTCCCGTCCGCGCGGCGAAACCGGTTGTGCCTCCTGCACCAACTGGACCATCGCGCCGAAGTCCCGCATGAATTGTGCTGCATCGTCCCCCATGATTGGAGGCTAGCAGGTGCGTCAAGAGGCCAACCGGCTCTACGTCGCTGGCCCGGTGAGCAACCTGGGCATCGGGGTTGGATATTTCCCGCCGCGATGCCTGGGTTGACCCCATGGGTCTGGTTTGCTCACTGAGACGTCGGTACGACCACGCTCACTCCTCAAAGCCCGTCAGCCCGCCGCCGAAAACCCACCCCGGCGTCCTCCGCTTCCCGGGCAACGCTTCCCGGGCGACGCTTCCCGGGCGACGGCGTTAGCGGCCTTGTGTCTCCGTCGTCAAAAGACCGGGTTTGCCTCCGCTGATGTCCACCACGATCACCGAAATGTTGTCTCTGCCGCCCGCGCGAAGCGCTGCCTGCACCAGGGCGTCGGTAGCATCCTGGGGGTGAGCGAGGGTGGTGAGTAGATCGAAGATCTGTTCGTCGCCCACCTCGTTAATCAGGCCGTCGGAGCAGACCAGGATCCGGTCGCCGACGGCGGCGGAAAGCAGCCAGAAATCGGCGTCGATGTCGGTCCCCGTCCCCAGAGCGCGGGTCACCACATGACGGCGCGGATGCGTCAATGCTTCTTCGGGGGTGATGCGGCCGAAGTCCACGAGCTCCTGAACCTCGGAATGGTCGATGGTGATTTGTTCCAGCCCGCCCTCACTGAGACGGTAGGTGCGGGAATCTCCCACATTGAAGACAAGCCAGTAAGGGACACCGCCGTCCTGCACCAGGACGGTTCCGCTGAGGGTGGTGCCCGCACGCCCGCCGGTTTCGGCGCGGATCCGCTCGTCTGCGGTGACGAGGAGCTCCTGCAGTTCCTCGGGATCAAGTTCGGGCAGGGGCCGCCCTGCGACCCGGCTCTGCATCAGTGTGCGAATGCAGATGCTGCTGGCCACCTCCCCTGCCTCATGACCACCCATGCCATCGGCGACAGCGAAGAGGGGGTCGGCAGCGACCAGCGAATCCTCGTTGTGTTCGCGGCGCAACCCCAAGTCCGATGCGTACCCGCAGCTCACCGTGAGGTCGAGTCCGGGAGCCGGTGTCTTGTCGGTTGTCATCTGCGCCTGCCACCTAGCTGCCGTGAATGCGATGTGTCACATGGTTACTTGGCTACCCTAGCCGACCCTCACTCGCTGCCCTTGCCCATCCTCCGGTGCGCTGCGGAGCTAGTCGAGGATCAGGCCGGTACCGGTGCCGCGGGCCAGCGTGACCGGGTGCACCTCGCCAAAGCCCCTGATAGTGCGTGCGCTGTGCGGGATCAGGACGAAACGGTCGTTGTCTCGCAGAGTGGCCGCCGTTGACGCGTCGATCAGCACGGTCCCGGGTTCGGCCAGGGAGGTCAGGCGGGAGGCAAGATTCACTGTCGGCCCGTAGATGTCACCCAGCCGGGACAGTATCCTCCCCCACACCAACGAGACCCGTGCCGACGGCAGCAGGTCATCCTCGGTGAACGCCTTCGCCAGAGCCAGCGAAATCTCGGCACCCGCCTCCGGAGACTCGGCGATATACAGCACTTCATCACCGATGGTCTTGACCAGCCGGCCGCCGCCCACCGAGATGATCTCGGCGCATACATTCTCAAAGCGCTGCACCAAGTGCGCGAGGGTGCGCTCGTTCATCTGCCGGGACAGGCTCGTATAGGACACCAGATCGGCGAAACCGACGGCGCGGGCCAAGGGTAACGGGGCGTCGTCCTCATCGCCCACCCTGCCCTCGGCGCTGGCCTGCAGTCCCGATTCAGCACGCAACGCGAGCCGCTGCACGGCGGCGTTGAGTTGTCGGCGCCAGGCGTAGACGAGGGTTTTCTCGAGGGGCTCGATCAAGTCAGGGAGTTCAGCGACCAATGCCTTCCGGGCGGCTGCGTCAGGAATTTCCCGTTGGGCGACCATCTCTTCGACCAGAGCTTCGATCTGCCAGACCACCATCCGGTCGGTCATCTGGCCGATGGCGCGGGTGATGGAAATGGCAGCGTTCTCGGAGACCTTCTCGCTCCGGACCAGCTCGATGATGGTGATCAGTGCGTCCTTGTCCTTCTCAGTGAAGGCAACGTCCTCATCGGAAATGTTGGGGAACCCCATGGCCCGCCACAGCTTCCGGGCGGAAAGCAATGAGACGCCCGCGCGGGCGGCGACATCCCGGCGTCGCAGCGTACGCTCAGCGCCCAGCAACTCGATCTCCAAATCCCGGATTGCTTCGCGGGTGAGCTCGGGGTGCGCGACGAGCTCATCGTCCGAGGTCGAAGTTTCCACCTGCTGCGGCTGCAGGGCAGGGGCAGGCGTCAGCGCGTCCTGGCCGGTGTCGGACTGGTCGTCGGCAGTCATTATCGCTCCTCTCCCGTCCGTGGTCTCGTCCGTGGTCTCGTCCGTGGTCTCGCCGGTGATCACTACCCCTCAAGGTCGTGCACCGGGTCAGCTTCCATGTCTACACCATCAAACATGACGGTCAGGGGGAGGTCCCCGATCGCCTCGAGCATAAACTCCTTGAAGGTGTGCACCCGCGGCACATCCGGGTAGACCACCGTGCGGTCGCGACCCAGGTCCACGGTCAGAGTTCCGCTGCCGGTTGACCGCTGCAGTAGCGTCTGGCCGGTGTCCAGTTGGTAGATGCTGGCAAGCACTAGCTCGTGCTCCCGCCGGGTGGCGATGCCGTGCCGTTTGATAAACCGCCGACTGGTCAAGATATAGCGCATGCCCCACCACTTCACCATCGGCCGCACAAAGATCCGCAGCAGGATCAGTGCCGCCACCGCCAGGAGTAAGACCACCAGCAGCGGCATCCAGTCGACGATGGCCGTCGGGAGGCCATCCCGGCTCAGCAGGCCGAGCCCAAAGCCCGACGCCGCAAGCACCACCAACGCTCCGACGAAGGGCAACAGGAGCGACCGTGGATGGGCTCGGGTCCGCACAATGACGTGCTCTCCCGGCGCTAGCTTCATACGCACAGCTGCTCAGCCGCCCATGTCAGGGAACCGGTCGCAAGTGCACGACGTCGCCAGCCGTGACCGTGTGCCGTTCGTCGTCATAGTCGCGGACCAGAAGTGCGCCATGCTCGTCGAGGCCAAGTGCCCGCCCGAGCAGTTCAACGCCACCTGGTAGCTCCACCCGGACATCCTGGCCGAGCGTGACCATCCGGTTACCGACCCGCTGCGCGAGAGTGGTGCCGTCAGCCCAGTCGCAACGGGCGTCGCCGTCGACAGCCCGGAAGGCGGCATAGTGGTCCGCAAACCGGCGTAGGAACGCACGCAGCAGCACATTGCGGTCGGTGGTGGTGGCGTATTCGAGCAACAGACTGGTGGCGGTGGGCACCGGCAGCTCCTGATCGGTGAGAGACACATTGGCACCTACCCCGACGACGACGGCAGCGGGCCCCTCGTTGGTGCCGGCGACCAGCTGCGCCAGCACCCCGGCCAGCTTGCGCCCGTCGACGAGGACGTCGTTGGGCCACTTGAGTTGGGGGCTGATCTCGGTGCGCTCCTCGATGCTCTCTGCGAGGGCGAGCGCGGCGAGCAAGGAAAGCCAGGAGTAGCTGTGCGTCGGCAGCGGGCGGCCCTGCGGGTTGTGGGGCCGGAGCAGGATGCTGAGGATCAGCGACGAGCGTTCGGGTGCAATCCAGGTGCGGCCCAGCCGGCCGCGTCCGGCGCTCTGCTGCTCGGCTGTGAGGACACTGAGGTCCGGCCAGTCTCCGGGGTGGGTCGCTGCGTGGGTCGCGAGGTCAGTGTTGGTGGATCCGGTCTCGGCGACTACATCAAGACGCCCGTAAAGTCCCTTGGGCGCGCAGAGGGCGTCCCGGAGCGCCGCTTCATCCAATCCGGGGCGTTCGAGGCTGGAATAGCGGGAAGTCATGGATTGATCTTACCCAGCGTGGCTTTGGCCTGGCATGCGGCCGTGTTGTGCGCAGCTGTGGCGGGTCTCCCAAAACATTTGTGCAGCATTGGCGGGTGCGAGGCGCTCCGACCCGCCACACGTGCGCAGAAGTTTCCTGGCGCCCCTTTCGACGGACTCTGAACCCGCCACAGCTGCGCAAATGGTGGCGGGCAGGGACGACGTCTGACCGAGCCACCGACCACAGCTGCACAATTGTTCCCTGCCTGTGGATAACCCGCACACGGTCGGCCACATTGCTGTCCAATGGAGCAATGACACGGCGGATGAAGCTTCCAGACCCCCTCGAAGGGCGGTCCTTCACCACGAACGCGGCTACGGCCATCGGGGTTCCGCGGAGCCGCACCCGGGCCAGCGACCTGAGCCTTCCCAGCCGGGGCATCCGGGTGCCCCGCCAATCCAGCCAAAGCATGCTGGACCGGTGCCGTCCCTATACCGAGCTGAGTACCGGCTCCTTCATCAGTCATACGACCGCCGCTGCGATTCATGGAATCCCCCTCCCTCGATGGTGCGCTACCGAACCGTCCACCTGTCTCGCACGATGGGTGGCTCCGGGCCGCGCCGGCGCGGTGTGGCCGGGCACCGGCTTGCGGTTCAGCCCTGAGATGTCGTCGAACTCCATGGCGTAGCACTGACCTCACCGGTGCGGACCTGGCTCGATCTTGCGGGCCTCCTCAGCCACGAGCACCTTGTCTGTGCCGGGGATTTCCTGGTGTGCTCCCACCAGCGGTCATTCGGTGAGACAAAGCGCGCCATCGTCCTGCTCGCAGACCTGGAGCCGTACCTCGAGCACCACCGCAGCACGCGCGGAATACGGTCCGCGGGCGGCATTCGCCAGGCTGCGGGTCGGCGTCGATTCGCCGCCGGAGACCCTGGTGAGGTTGATGGCCGAGGATGCCGGACTTCCCGACTTCAACGTCGATTGGCCAGTGCAGGACTCGACGGGCGGTGTTGCCTTCTGGTCCGATCTCGCGTGTGAGAAGTACAAGACCTGCATAGAGTACGACGGCGCCCCACCACCTGACGCCCGGACAACAGTCAGCCGACGCGCGTCGGGATGCCTGGGCCGCCGAGCTCGGCTGGGCGCAGGTCAAGCTGAACAAACTCGATCTGCGCCAAGGCAGCGGCTGGATTGTGGCAAAGGTCGCTGCCGCCCTCCGCCGTCAGGGGCGGTCCGGCTAGAGGAAAATGTCGGGGACCAACTGATCCTCGGCAGCACCGAGACTATAGCCGGTGAAGTCGGTGACGCCTTCCTCGCGCAGCACCCCTTCATCGGTGAAGAAATTGCCCGTGCAGGAGCGGGACGGGCGGACCAGGATGGCGTGGGCGGCATCGGCCACGATCTCGGCACTTCTCGCGCCGTGTACGATCTGCTCCCCACCAGGCAGGTTCCTGATCGCTGCAGTGTCGATCAGGGTCTGCGGCCAGAGTGAGTTGACTGCGATTCCTGCTGCCCGGAACTCCTCAGCCAGCCCAAGCGTCGTCAGGCTCATGCCGTACTTTGCCATGGTGTAGGCCAGATGGGTGCCCGCCCAGCGCGGCTCCAGGTTGAGCGGCGGCGACAGGGTCAGAATATGCGGGTTGTTTGAGGCCAGCAGAGCCTCCAGCGAGAGTTTGCTGAGAAGGAACGTGCCCCGGACGTTGATATCGGCCATCAGGTCGTAGCGCTTCATGCTGACGTCGCGGGTGGGTGAGAGATCGATTGCCGAAGCGTTATTGACGACGACGTCGATCCCACCGAACTCGGCCGTGGCCGCGGCGACCACGGCGGCGACGTCGTCGTCGTTCCTCACATCGCCGACGATCGGGAGGGCGTTGCCTCCCGCGTCGCGGATCTGCCCGGCGGCGGTGAAGACTGTGCCGTCGAGTTTGGGGTGTGGCTCGCCCGTTTTGGCCATCAGGGCGATGTTGGCGCCGTCGCGCGCGGCGCGCATTGCGATTGCAAGGCCGATCCCACGGCTGCCGCCGGACATCAGGATGGTGCGACCCGCGAGGGTAGCCGGACTGGACTGACGTAGGGCGTCATTGCTGGCTGTCATGAAGTAAGAATAGTGGGACGGATGCCCCCGGACCCTAATTGTTACCCGCCGGTAACATGCGGTGGAGGGCTAACCCGGCGGGCGGGAAATTGTAGGTGTCCTACAGTGGTGAGGGCCTTAACCCTCACTAGACTGGGAGAAACGCCGGGCGCTTTGTGGGTAACCTACTTAACCCCGACAATGGCCCGTTCACCGCCAACCCGGAGACTCAATGCAGACTGGCTCAGTACCTTTGGTCGAGCAGGACCAAACGATCGACCTCACCACGACCGCGGGGAAGCTCGCTGATTTTCGCCGCCGGGAGGGATTGGCTCAGCAGCCGTCCGGGCCTGAATCCGTGGCGAGGCAGCATGCGCGTGGGAAGAACACGGCTCGTGAGCGCATCGATCTGCTGGTTGATCCCGGGTCGTTCGTCGAGTTTGATGCACTGGCCGTCCACCGCTCCACGGCCTTCGGAATGGAGGCGAAAAAACCTCTGGGCGACGGCGTCGTCTCGGGCTATGCAACGGTCGAGGGCCGCCAGATCGCCGTCTATAGCCAGGACTTCTCCGTGTATGGCGGGTCGCTGAGCCAGGTGAACGGCGAGAAGATCGTCAAGGTGCAGGAATTCGCGCTCCGCAATGGCTGCCCGATGGTTGGCATTAATGATGGTGGTGGGGCGCGGATCCAGGAGGGTGTCTCGTCGCTGGCGATGTTCGCCGACATCTTCAGGAACAACGTGCACGCCTCGGGAGTCATCCCGCAGATCTCCCTGATTATGGGCCCCTGCGCTGGCGGTGCTGCGTACTCCCCCGCCCTGACCGACTACGTGGTGATGGTGGACAAGACCTCGCACATGTTCATCACCGGTCCCGACGTGATCAAGACCGTCACCGGCGAGGACGTCGACATGGAGACGCTTGGCGGTGCCCGGCAACACAACTCCACCACCGGCACCTCCGCCTACCTCGCCTCGGATGAACGCGACGCCATCGGGTTCGTCCGCGAACTGCTCGATTTCCTTCCCTCCAATAACCTGGCCGAGGCGCCGCTCACCGACTTCGTCGAGCAGTTGGACCTCACCGTCGAGGATGGAGAACTCGACGCCCTGATCCCCGACTCGGCGAACCAGCCGTACGACATGCGCACAGTGATCTCGGCAGTCGTCGACGACGGCCACTTCCTCGAGATGCAATCCCTCTACGCACCCAACGTGATGATCGGCTACGCCCGGGTGGAGGGCCACACGGTCGGCATCGTCGCCAACCAGCCGCTGCAATTCGCTGGCACCCTCGATATCGCTGCCTCCGAGAAGGCCGCCCGTTTTGTGCGCAACTGCGATGCGTTCAACATCCCCATCCTGACCCTCGTGGACGTCCCCGGCTTCCTCCCGGGCAAGGACCAGGAGTTCAACGGCATCATCCGCCGGGGCGCCAAACTCCTGTACGCGTACGCCGAGGCGACGGTCCCCAAACTCACCGTCATCACCCGCAAGGCTTACGGCGGCGCCTATATTGTGATGGGTTCCAAAAAGCTCGGCGCTGACCTGAACCTGGCCTGGCCCACGGCGCAAATCGGCGTCATGGGCGCACAGGGTGCGGTGAACATCCTGTACCGCGGGCACCTCAAAGCAGTGGCCGACGCCGGCGGCGACGTCGATGCGGCCCGCGCCGAAGTGATCACCCAGTATGAAGAGGAGCTCCTCAACCCGTACCAGGCCGCTCAGCTCGGCTACATCGATGCGGTGATAGCGCCGTCGGACACCCGGCGGCAGATTGTCCGGGGGCTGCGGGCCCTGCGCGATAAACGAGCCTCCAATCCTGCCAAAAAGCACGGGAACATCCCACTGTGACCATCGCCCCGACCCAGGCTGAGGACGCCGCCGACGACGACTCCTCGGCTCCCCGCCAGCCCTCGTTGACAGTGGTTCGCGGCACCCCGACGCCCGAGGAACTGGCCGCGCTGACCGCCGTCGTCGTCGCCCTCTCGGAAGGTTCAACGGAGCCCGATCTGACGACGACGACGCAGCGCACCTGGGCACGTCGGAAGCAATTGCGCCTCGCGCCGAGGCCCGGTCCGGGGTCGTGGCGGCGCAGCGTCCGCTAGCAGGTTAGCGGGGATCCATGACCGTCCCCATGAACAGGGGCATGCCGGTCTCCTCGTGGAGGATCTGGTACTGGAACGGCCGGTCAAAGACGAGTTCGACGTCGGGCATCGGGGGCCCCGATTCGCTCATCGTGATCTGCGTGGCCACGGCGGCGACGGTGCCCTTCTCGGCCACAGTAATGTTGGCGTCCTGAGCCGCTCCGGAGACAAAGAGACCGGCGCTGATGGGGCTGAAATCCGGTGCCGGGCCCATCGTCTCGGTCAGGCCCATGTTGGTCAGGAGAGGGAGCAGATCCTGGAAGTACTGGTGGTCCCATTTAGGCAGCACCAGTCCGACGCTGACCGATGTTCCGCTCTCCATTCCCACCCGGACGTCAGCCAGCTGGTCGGCGTTCATGACCGGCGACTCCCCCTCGTCCGGGAGAATCAGGCGCAGGTGGAACCCCTCGTTATAGGGCAGATCCACGGCGGACCAGCCGTCGCCCGAGGCATAGTTAGCTGGCGACGTCTGACGCATCAGGTCGGTGGTGATGGTCCCACCGTCGGCGAGGTTGAACGCGCCCGGCGCGGTGTCGAGCGGATCAAAAGGCGTTTCCCACGCGGCGGCGAAGTACACAGTGTTGAGCAGGCTCAGAACGGTGTCCGGATCGTAGTCAACCGGCCCCTTGGTAATTCGTCCACCGGTGTGCTCGCCGAGCCAGGAATTGATGGCCTCCCCGGTTGACCTATCGCTGTAGTCCACCGGATACACGCCCGAGCCGTACTGGGACGCCAGCGTGGCGAGAAAGCCCTCGCCCACTGGAAGACCCCGATCAACAAACATTCCGTTCGCCAGGTGCAGCACGGGGTCTTCGGGCGGCTCATCCTCGTCGACCGCACCCGGGTCGACGTCGTGCTCCTGCCACACGGCGAGTAACGCGTTCATTGCCTCGTCGCGATTCTCGGGAGGAAGGCCGAGCACTTCGTCCATTTCGGCCGCCGTCGTCGTCGCCGCGCCGGTGCGCAGCATCGAGAGCGCGTAGAGGGCACTGACCGGGCTCGTGACAGCGTTTTCGTTCGGTTCGGCACCCGCAAGCATGACCGCGCCCAAGCGGAATGACGAGTCCAGCAGGTTAGCCACCGCCTCCGGATAGTCGTCCACCTTCGCCACGGTCCGCTCGACGTTCTCCGCCCTCAGCACCTCGGGGGTCGCCGCCGCACAGGCTCCCAGGGTCAAGGCTGCGGTAGCCATCCACGCGGTTAAGGCCATCCTGCGGGGTTCCGCCACGGTCTTCCTCCTCCACGACGATGTGCGCGGGTGCCACACCTCCCACCGTAGTTCCCCAGCCGGACCTATGGAGGGTCACCCGGAGCACAATCCGGTTACAGTCGACCAATGTGGCTCAAAGCAACCATCGAGGGCGGCAAACCGGTTAGGCTCGTCCTGTGAATACTGAGACTCCCGCCACAGACAGTCACCCGTCGTCGCAGCTCCCTACCCGCGCGAAGACAGCCATCGACGCCGTCGCCGATGCCTACACCGAGACCCTGTTACGCCTCGACCCGGGCTTCGCCACCGAGTTGGGCTTCCCGGGCCACGAAACCGAGTACCGCGATTATTCACCTGCCGGCCTTAACGCCTTGGCCGAGGCCACCAGGGAAACCCTCGGCCGGCTGGCCGATCTGGAACCCGCCGACGACGTCGACCGGGTCACCCTGGACGCCATGCAGGAGCGCCTCGGGCTGGAACTCGAGATCCATGACACCGGAATGAACCTCGCTGACCTGAACAACCTCGCCTCGCCGGCCCAGGAAATCAGGATGATCTTCGACCTGATGCCGACCGACACCGCCGACCAGTGGGCCCACATCGCCGGTCGCCTCCACAACATCCCGGATGCCCTCGCCGGGTACATTGTCTCCCTGCGGTCCGGCAGGGATCGCGGCCTCGTCGCCGCCGAACGCCAGATCCGGATTGTGATCGACCAGACTACGAAGTACGCCGACGACGGCGGCTTCTTCGACGATTTTGTCTCGACCGCATCCATTGACGGGGGCAGCCTGCCGGAGCGGGTGCGTCGGGACCTCGTCGCGGGATCAGCTGCGGCCCGCGCCGCCTACCTGCGGCTGGGCGCTTTCCTGCAGGAGGACCTGCTGCCTGCGGCGCCGGCCAAGGATGCGGTCGGCCGTGAGCACTACGCCCTGATGTCGCGCCGGTTCCTGGGCGCCGTCATCGACCTCGAAGAAACCTACCAATGGGGGGTCGAAGAACTGGACCGGGTGATCGCCGAGCAGGAGGCGGTAGCCGGCGAGATCAAGCCGGGCGCGTCGATCGAAGAGGCGATGAGAATCCTCGATGAGTCGCCCGACCTGCAGTTGCGGGGGGCGAACGCGTTACAGTCCTGGATGCAGCAGCTTTCGGACAAGGCTGTCGCCGAACTGGCCGGGGTCCACTTCGATATCCCCGACATCATGCGCACCCTTGAGTGCAGGATCGCCCCCACCCATGAGGGCGTCATTTATTACACGGGGCCCAGCGACGACTTTTCCCGTCCGGGCCGCATGTGGTGGTCGGTCCCCGAGGGTGAAGACTCTTTCACCACGTGGAAGGAAACCACGACGGTCTACCATGAAGGCGTTCCCGGCCATCACCTGCAAATCGCCACCGCGACCATGCAGCGCGGACTGCTCAATAACTGGCGCCGCAACGCCGTCTGGGTGTCCGGTCACGGTGAGGGCTGGGCCCTGTACGCCGAGCGGCTGATGCAGGAACTGGGGTACCTCAGCCATCCCGGCGAACGGCTGGGCATGCTCGACGCGCAGCGGATGCGTGCAGCGCGGGTGGTCTTCGACATCGGGGTCCACCTGGAACTTGAGGTCCCCGAGCGCTGGGGCGCCGGCACCTGGACCCCCGACAAAGGGTACGAATTCCTCAAGCGGAACATCGCCATCACTGAGGGTTCACTGGACTTCGAGTTCAACCGGTACCTGGGCTGGCCAGGGCAGGCCCCGTCCTACAAGATCGGGCAGCGGTTATGGGAACAAATCCGCGACGAGGTCGAGGAACGCGAAGGCACAGCGTTTAACCTACGCAGCTTCCACACCCGGTCTCTGAACCTTGGCTCGGTCGGGCTGGACACGTTGCGCCGCGCGCTGGTGGGTTAGACCCTCACCCGACCGGCACAGGAGGTTTGTCACACCGTCCGGGGAATAACCCTGCGCATCGCCGGGGCGACGCGGATTCCGGGTGCAGCCGGGTCCGTTTGCCGCGATCGGCCCGGTAACATTTCGCAATGCCCGCTACAACAGCTCACCTGAGCGGCCCTACGGTTCTGGAGTGACTACAGAAACGAAATCCCGCACCCGGCTACCCAGGTGGGTTACCTCCTTTGGCCCCCAGATCCTCGCCGCCCTGGTGGTCGGGCTGGGCCTGGGCCTGCTCGCCAAATACGCCGGCCACACCGAGGAGACCCCCAACGCGCTGGGCGCGACCCTCGGGACGATCGGCACCAGTTACATCTCGTTGCTGCAGGCCGCCGTCGTCCCCCTGATCTTCACCGCGGTGGTGAGCTCCATCAGCAACCTCCGCGCCGTCCACAACGCGGCCCGGCTCGCCGGCCAGACCCTCCTGTGGTTCGGGATCACGGCGCTGATCGCCGTCGTCATTGGCATCGGCCTGGGCACGGTCTTCCAGCCGGGTGCAGGAACCGGCGCGACACCCCCTGACGAGTATTCGGGGCGGACCGGCAGCTGGTGGGCGTTTTTGACCGGTCTCATCCCGGCGAACTTCCTCGGCTTGCGGGCTGCAACCACCGCCGGCGAAACCGGTGACCTCACCACAGCCCTGAGCTTCAACGTGCTGCAGGTGCTGGTGGTCGCGATCGCTGTCGGTATTGCAGCACTGAAGGTGGGTAAGCCAGCCGAACCCTTCCTGAACTTCACAGCCTCGGCGCTGGCAGTGATCCAAAAGGTCCTCTGGTGGATCATCCGGATCGCTCCGCTCGGTACGGTCGGCCTGATCGGCAACGCCGTCGCCGTCTACGGCTGGGACACCATCGGATCCCTGGGCAAGTTCACGCTGGCCGTGTATGTGGGACTCGCGCTGGTTCTCTTCGTGGTCTACCCGATCCTGATCCGGGTCCACGGTTTGTCGGTGCGGCAGTACTTCTCCGGCGCCTGGCCTGCCATCCAACTGGCCTTCGTCTCGCGGTCTTCCATCGGCACCCTGCCCCTGACGCAGCGGGTCACCGAACGGAACCTCGGCGTGCCCCGCGCCTACGCATCGTTCGCGGTCCCGCTCGGTGCGACCACCAAGATGGACGGCTGCGCTGCCATCTACCCGGCGATCGCTGCCCTGTTCGTCGCGCAGTTCTTCGGGATCGAGCTGAGCCTCACCCAGTACCTCCTGATTGCGCTCGTCTCGGTGCTCGGGTCCGCTGCGACCGCGGGAACCACCGGCGCCGTCGTCATGCTGACCCTGACCCTCTCCACGCTGGGGCTCCCCCTGGCGGGCGTGGGCCTGCTGCTCGCCGTCGACCCCATCCTGGATATGGGGCGCACCGCCCTGAACGTCGCCGGGCAGGCACTGGTCCCCACCATCGTGGCCAGGCGGGAAGGCATTCTGGACACCGATCTGTACAACGCTGCACGCACCGGCGACCCGTTCGCCGATGACAACCTTCCCACCGAGGAGAGGCCAGAGGTCACGCCGGAGCTGGCGAACACCCGCAGCTAGACGGGCCGAACGGCGGAAGGGTGGGCAACCTGGACATTCCGGTCGGAAATTTCGACCCCGGTCGTCCAGTTTGACCCCCGGAACAGTCCAGGGTGACCACCGGAGCGGGTTGGGGGCGTCGAGCAGAAGTGTTTAGGCTGGGCTATGACTTCCCGCCTCATCCTCGCCTCCGCGTCCCCGGCCCGCACCAAGGTCCTATCCGACGCCGGTATCCGCCACTCGGTGCTCGTCTCGGAAGTGGACGAGGATGCCGTCGCCGCCCAGTACGGCCCGCTCGACGCTTGTGATACCTCTCTGCTGCTGGCCCGCGCCAAGGCAGAGGCGGTTGCCTCGGTAGGCGGGTCGGGGGGCGCACTGGTGATCGGCTGCGACTCGATCTTCGAGTTCGACGGCGAAGCGCACGGCAAACCGTGGGAGCCCGGGATCGCGCGGGCCCGGATCCGCCGAATGAGTGGCTCCTTCGGCGTACTGCACACCGGTCACTGGCTCGTCGATACGCGCGACCCGTCCGACGGCGGATCGGGGGCCACTGTGGGCGCCGTCGCCTCCGCCTCGGTGCACTTCGCCCGCCTGACTGACGACGAGATTGACGCCTACGTCGCCACAGGCGAGCCCCTGCAGGTGGCCGGGTCGTTCACGATCGACGGTCTGGGCGGCGCGTTCATCACCCGGGTCGACGGCGACCCGCACGCCGTCATCGGGCTGAGTGTCTCAACGCTGCGGGGGCTGCTCGCCTCCGCAGGGCTGACCGTGATGGATTTCTGGGCCTAGCCGCGCAAGCCCCCGGAACCTTTGTAGCATCCCTACAAAGAAAGCACCCGCCACACGCGCTATCCGCATGGATTATGGGCAGAAACGACACTATGGCGCTAGGCTCCGGAGAGATACGAAGGAGCCAGACCACACCATGAGCGAGTCCTTTTCCGCTGCAGTACACCCCGTTTCAAAGGTCCTGATCGCTAACCGCGGTGAAATTGCGGTGCGCATCATCCGTGCAGCCCGCGACGAAGGGCTAACGTCGGTCGCCGTCTACGCGGATCCTGACCGGGATGCCTTGCACGTCCGGCTCGCCGATGAGGCCTACGGTCTGGGCGGCAGCACAGCCGCGGAGTCCTACCTGATGATGGACCGCATTCTTGAGGCGGCCCAACGCAGCGGCGCCGACGCCATCCACCCCGGCTACGGTTTCCTGTCCGAGAACGCCGACTTCGCCCAGAAGGTGATCGACGCTGGCATCACCTGGATCGGCCCCTCGCCGGACGCCATCTCCCAGCTGGGCGACAAGGTCAAAGCCCGCCACATCGCAGAGAAGGTGGGCGCTCCCTTAGTGCCCGGCACCAAAGATCCGGTCGGCTCGGTCCGCGAAGTCCAGGATTTTGCGGACGAGTTCGGGCTACCCCTCGCCATCAAGGCTGCCTTCGGCGGCGGCGGCCGGGGAATCAAAGTGGTCCGGGACGCAGCCGACATTCCCGAAGCCTACGAATCGGCGGTCCGTGAGGCCACGGCGGCGTTCGGGCGGGGCGAGTGTTTCGTGGAACGGTTCCTCGATGCGCCCCGCCACGTCGAAACCCAATGCCTTGCCGACGCCCACGGGAACGTCGTCGTCGTCTCCACCCGCGATTGCTCCCTGCAGCGCCGCAACCAGAAGCTGGTTGAGGAAGCGCCGGCCCCGTTCCTCAGCGACGACCAGAATCGCCAGCTCTACGAGGCGTCCAAGGCCATCCTGCGCGAGGCCGGTTACCGGGGCGCCGGCACGTGTGAGTTCCTCGTTGGCCAGGACGGCACTATCTCCTTCCTCGAAGTCAACACCCGCCTCCAGGTGGAGCACCCCGTCTCGGAGGAGGTGACCGGCATCGACCTGGTTCGCGAACAGTTCCGCCTGGCCCGCGGCGAGGCCCTGGGCTACAGCGACCCGGAGGTGCGCGGCCATTCCTTCGAGTTCCGCATCAACGGTGAGGACGCCGGCCGCAACTTCATGCCCGCCCCCGGCACCGTCCAGACCTTCACCCTCCCCACCGGTCCCGGCATCCGGGTCGACTCAGGCGTCGAAGCCGGTGAGGTCATCGGCGGAAACTTTGATTCCATGCTCGCGAAGCTCATCGTCACCGGCGCTACCCGCGCCCAGGCGCTGCAGCGTGCACGCCGCGCCCTGACGGAAATGCAGGTCACCGGCATGCCGACGGTGCTGCCGTTCCACGCCGCCGTCGTCGCGGATCCCGCGTTTGCCCCGGTGGACGGTCCCTTCTCGGTTCACACCCGCTGGATCGAGACCGAGTTCATCAATACCATCGAGCCGTGGAACCCCGGGGAGGCGCAGGATTCCGCGCCCGACGACGACGGCGGCCGCCAACGCATCACCGTCGAGGTAGCTGGCAAGCGGCTTGAGGTGGTGCTTCCCGCGGGGCTGGGTGGCACAGGTCGTCAGGTGTCAGCAGGGAAGCCGAAGAAGGCGCTGCGTGCCCGCGGCGGCTCGTCGGCGGCTGCCGACGGCGACGACCTCACTTCACCCATGCAGGGCACCATCGTGAAGGTGGCAGTGTCCGACGGCGACCTCGTCGCCGAGGGAGACCTGATCGTCGTCCTGGAGGCCATGAAGATGGAACAGCCCCTCACCGCCCACAAGGCCGGGATCCTGTCGGGACTCAACGCCGCGCCGGGTGACACGGTAGCCGCGGGTGCCGTGATCGCAGCCATTTCCGACTAGCCGCAGCACGCCTGCCCATCAGGCTTCACGCCCCGGTGGGCAGAGACGTCCAGGCCCGCCAGGATCCCCGGGTGGCTGGGCACTTGCGCAGGCTACCCGCCGTCGTCGCGCTTGTCCTGCTCGCGCTCGGCCTCTTTTTCGAGCTTTTCCTGTTCCCGCTGTTGTTTTTCCTGCTCGCGCTCGGCGTCGCGCTGCTCTTTTTCAGTCTGCTCGTCGGCTTCATCGTCATCCCCGGAATCATTCCGTGGGGTCGCCGGGTCGGGAGTGGCGGCCGGACTGGGAGCCTCGGTGGGCTCGGGCGTCGGGGAGTCCACCGGTGTCTCGACAGTTGGCTCGGGCGTTGGCTCGACCGTTGACTCGGGCGTTGGCTCGGGTTGGGGAGCAGCCGGGGCGGGCTGGCCCAGCTCGGCGGCAAGGGCGAGAAGCAGCTCATCGATGGTCGACTGGATCTGTGCCGCGCGGTCAGCCGTGACGGTCCCCTGGCCCTGAGCCACGGTGACCGTCTGGCTGAGTTCGGTAGCCAGCAGGGTGGCGCCTGCCTGGTCGCCTGCAGCCGCGGCAGTGGCAATGTCGCGGACCGACGCCTGGAACCCGGCCGCTACGCCCGATTCGAGGTCCGGGGTGCCACACCCTGCCAGCAGGAGCGCTGTAGCGAGCGACGCAGCAGCCCAGTAGTGTGCCCGACGCCTCACGGTTGCACCTCTTCATAGAGTTTTTCGAGCAGTTCGCCGGTGGTGCCCGGTACCGCCGGCAACTCTTCGACCGGCGCCGGTCCCCCGAGGTTGAGGGCAACCACCACCGCCAGGCCGAGGATCAACACTGCGACGGCGACAAGCACACCGACCAGCCTGGTCCGGCGTCGTCCGGGTTGGTGGTGGCCTGACGGCATCCGGCGGTCCGGGGGAACCCGCGACGCGGTCGGCGCAGGCTCGCGCGACGCGGTCGGCACCTGCTCGAGCGGCGCAGCCGGCTGTACCGCCGTTGCCGGCTGAGCGAGGGCTTGCGGGACTGCCGTTCCCTGCACGACCGTGGCCGGTTGGTGCGCCGCCATCACAGCCGTCGCCATCCCTGAGTCCGGTATCGGGGTCACAGCAGTCCGCGCGGGCTGGTGCGACGGTTCGCCGGGCAGGAACAGTTGGAAACGCCTGTCGGCTGGCGCGTCACGGTCCAGCGCCTCGGTGGGGGGTTCGGCATACGTCCACTGGGCGAACTCGGCGGCGACAGCACCAGCGGTGGGCCGGTCGTCGGGATTGTCGGCTGTCATCCGGGACAGCAACGAGTGCCAGGCCGGCCCGAACCCGGCCGGAATCGACGGGGCGCGATGCAGCCTGGCGACCGCCGCCTCAAGGCTCGTGCCCGGATAGGCTCGCTCGCCGGTCAGCGACTCCAGCAACACCAGCCCCAATGAGTAGATGTCAGTGGGCGTGCCAACCGTGCCGCCACGGGCCTGTTCAGGGCTGAGATAGGCTGCCGTCCCGACGGTCAGCCCGGTGGCGGTCTGCCGGGCTGCATCATAGAAACGAGCGATCCCGAAGTCGGTCAACAGGTAGCCAAAGACCCCGCTCTCCGGTTCGGTGCTGCGCGTCAGAATGTTCGATGGCTTGATGTCCCGGTGCAGGATGCCACGCTGATGGATGTAGGCGAGCGTGCGCGCCACATCCCAGCCGGCCAGCCGGACGGAGTCCGGAGCCAGTGCCCCGTCAGCCAGGACCGCGCCGAGATCCGGTCCCTCGATCAGTTCCATCACCAGGTAGGTGGATCCAGACGACGTTTCGGACGAATCCATGTCCAGCACCCGCACCAGCCCGGGGTGGTGCAACCCCGCCAGCAGCCGTGCCTCGTCGGATCCCCGGGAGACGCCGTCCGCGGCGCCCGGCCTGAACAGTTTCACCGCCACATCCCTGCCGAGCCGCGTGTCCTGGGCGCGGTAGACCTCGGCCATCCCGCCGACGCCCACCACACCACCCAGGAGGTAGCGCCCGTCAGCCAGTGATTGGGTACTCATGCCGCCTCCGCTGGGTTGATTTCCTGATCGATTCTACGTGGGCGTCTTGTGTGAAGCGTCCCCGGGCCCGTCGACGACGACGACGCGGGACCCGGAGGTGCCGCGCCGTCGTTGTGTGTCAGCGGGTCAGTCAGCCGGGTCAGGCGACGTTGTTGTCGTAGTCATGGTCGCGGGTTTCGCGGCTCAACCAGAGTGCAACGAACGTAGCGACGGCTGCCGCGCTCAGATACAGGCCCACCAACAGCGTGCTGCCATCAGCGAGTTGCCATAGTGCGATAGCGACGAACGACGCCGGTGCGGCGCCGATCACGCTTGACATGTTGTAGGCAACAGCCGAGCCGGTGTACCTGACGTTGGCCGGGAACAGCTCGGGCAGGATGGCTGCCATCGGTCCGAAGGTCAGCCCCATCAGGATGAACCCGATGATCAGCAGCGCCATGGCGCCAGTGGTCCCAGCCCCGAAGAGTGGCACCCAGGTGAACCCGAACAGGGCGATGCCGATGGTGGTGGCCATCAGCATTTTCCGGCGGCCGAACTTCTCGGCCAGCGGACCCGACACCAGGGTGAAGATGCCGAAGAACACCACGCCGACGATGAGCATGACGAGGAAGTCCCCGCGCGCAATCCCGAGCCCGGGAACGAAGGCCTCGGCGGCGGCGTCGTCGAAGCCGCGGCCCGCCGCTTCGGCGGCAGCCCTGGCGTCCTCGACTGAGGCCGGGGTGGTCCCGAAGGTCAGGGTGAACGCCGTCATCAGGTAGAACAGCACGTAGGTGGCGAACATGATGAACGTGCCGAGTAACAGGGCACGCCACTGGTGCTTGAACACGCTGGCCAGCGGCATTTTCACCACCTTGCCCTTGTCCTTGACCTGCTGGAACGAGTGGCTCTCGATGAGCTTGAGCCGGACGTACAGTCCGACGATCACCAGGACGGCGCTCAACAGGAACGGCACCCGCCAGCCCCAGGCCAGGAACTCCTCGTCACTGAGGGTGGCGTTGAGATAGACGAACAGCAGGTTGGCGAGGATGAAGCCGATCGGGGCGCCCAACTGCGGGAACGTGCCGTAGACGGCACGCTTGTTCTTCGGGGCGTTCTCGGTGGCGAGCAGCGCAGCGCCGCTCCATTCACCGCCCAGGGCCAGGCCCTGGAAGAACCGCAGCAGTACCAGCAGCGCTGGCGCGAGGATGATCCAGCCATCCACCTGGGCGGTCGGCAGCACCCCGATCAGGAACGTGGCAATACCCATGGTGAGCAGCGACGCGACGAGCGTCCCCTTGCGCCCAATCCGGTCGCCGTAGTGTCCGAAGATGATCGATCCGAGCGGCCGGGCTACGAAGGCGACGCCGAAGACGGCGAAGGAGCTCAGAATCGCGTTGGCTGGGGTTGCATCCGGGAAGAAAAGCGCCGGGAAGACCAGCACTGAAGCCGTGGCATAAATGTAAAAGTCGTAGAACTCGATAGTGGTGCCGATCAGGCTGGCGAAGATGACGCGGCCCTTGGGATTCTTCGGCGTTGCTGCACCGGCGTCGACGGCGGACGGGGTTGTTGACATGTCTGCGGCTTTCTCTCACTACGGCGGCCGTGCCGGCACCGCGATCGGGTGGTTGAATGCATCAATCAGACCAGCAGGGTCCAACTGGTGGATAAAATTGTCCAGAATATGGACGAAGTGTTTCATGGTCAGGGTACCGCAGCCCTGTCCTATTGGGCCGGTCTAGCCTAAATTTTGCGCCCTACAGGCGGACGTGAAGCCGCCGCGCTGCCTCGGAAATCGAGCCGGTCAGCGACGGGTACACGGTAAAGGTGTTCGCCACGTCGTCGACGTGCAGTTTCTTGGTCACCGCGAGTGCCAACGGGAAGATCAGCTCGGAGGCGCGGGGGCCGACGACGACTCCGCCGATCACCGTTCCCGATCCCTTACGGGAGATGATCTTCACAAACCCATCGGTCACGTTCATCATTTTCGCCCGTGCGTTGGTGTGAAGGGAGAGCTTGACGACGTCGCCCTGGTACCGGCCGGAGTCGACGTCCGCCTCGGAGACCCCCACCGTGGCGATCTCGGGGGCAGTGAAAATGTTGGAGGCAACCTGCTTCAGCTTCAGCGGGGTGACGCTATCGCCCATCAGATGGGCCATGGCGATCCGGCCCTGCATGGCGGCGACCGATGCCAACGCCAGCACTCCGGTGCAGTCGCCCGCCGCGTATACGTTCGGCGCCGATGTACGGGACACGCCGTCGACCTTGATGTGACCTGATTCGGTGAGCTGGACCCCCGCATCCTCAAGCCCGATCCCGGCCGTGTTGGGGATCGACCCCACGGCGATGAGGCAGTGGCTGCCCTCAACGGTCCGGCCGTCGGAGAGGGTGACGACGACGCTGTCGCCCACCCGCTCCACACCCTGGGCCCGGCATTCGGAGAGCACCGCCATCCCGCGGTTCCTGAACACGTTTTCGAGCACTTCGGCGGCATCCGCATCCTCGCCGGGCAGTACCCGGTCACGGCTCGAAATCAGGGTGACCTGCGATCCCAGACCGTTGTACGCCGAAGCGAATTCTGCACCGGTGACCCCCGAGCCGACCACAATGAGGTTCGGGGGGACCTCGGTGAGCGAGTAGAGCTGGGTCCAGTTGAAGATGCGTTCGCCGTCGGGCTGGGCGGTGGGCAGTTCCCGCGGGTGTGCGCCGACCGTCAGCAGGATGGCGTCGGCCTCGATGATCGTGGCTTCCCCCTCGGCGGTGACCTCGAGCCGGTGATTGTCGAGCAGTTTCCCCTCACCGATGAAGATCTTCACTCCCACCCGCTCCAGCGCCCGGGTGATGTCCGCCGACTGCTCACCGGCGAGCTTGAGGAGCCGTGCGTTGACCTGGGCGAGATCCGCGTAGGCCGTCTCGGTGTTCTCGAAGCGCACTCCCAGTTCGTGCGCTGAGGCAACCTGGGCCATGATGTCGGCGGTCGCGATCAGCGTTTTGGAGGGGACGACGTCGGTCAGGACCGCAGCTCCACCGAGCCCCTGTCGTTCAACAATGGTGACGCTGGCGCCGAGCGATGCGGCCACCATTGCCGCCTCATAGCCGCCGGGCCCGCCGCCCAGGATAGCGATTCGAAGGGCACTGAAATCTAGTTGGCTGGTCACAACTGACCATTCTGTCCTATCCCCGCCGCGCGCTCAAACGGTCAGCCTCCCCCGCCGGGCCCCTCTCTCGGTGGCCGCGGGCCGGGAACTGAGGGTAAGTTTGGTCAGTGATCGCGAACCCCACGTCAATGACGCCGACCGACCCCTTCGACCTGGCACGCGCAGCAGCCGACCATATTGCCGCCCACACGGGGGTCGAAAGCCATGACATTGCCCTGGTGCTGGGCTCGGGCTGGGGCGACGCAGCCGAACTCATCGGCGAAACCACCCACACCCTTCAGGCCACGGACATCCCAGGGTTTTCCGCGCCAGCGGTCGAGGGCCATGTGGGGACCGTGCGCTCGGTCCTGACAACCTCGGGCAAACGGGCCCTCGTGGTCGGCTCCCGCACCCACTATTACGAAGGAAAGGGCGTCAGGGCTGTAGTCCATGGGGTGCGCACCGCCGCCGCAGCGGGCGCCAAGGTGATGGTCCTGACCAACGGGTGCGGCGGGCTGCAGGAGCAGTGGACTCCCGGCACTCCCGTGCTCATCAGCGACCATCTGAACCTCACCGCCACCTCACCGCTCGAGGGCGCAACGTTCGTCGACCTCACCGACCTGTACTCACCGCGGATCCGGGAACTTGCCCGCGAGGTGGACCCCTCCCTCGAGGAGGGCGTCTATGCCCAGTTCACGGGCCCCCACTACGAAACCCCCGCCGAAGTTCGCTACGCCAGGACCATCGGGGCCGACCTGGTCGGCATGTCGACTGCCCTTGAGGCCATAGCCGCACGGCACGCCGGCATGGAGGTTTTCGGCATCTCCCTCGTCACCAACCTGGCGGCCGGCATCAGCGCAGCACCGCTGAGCCACGCCGAGGTCATCGAATCCGGTGCCGCCGCCGGACCCCGTATCTCACGTTTGCTGGCTGACATCATCAGCCGGCTCTAGCATCAGACCAAAGGTAAGTTGAAGTCATGACGCACGCCGACCACGAATCACTCCTCGCGACTGCCCGGGCCTGGGCGTCCGAGGACCCGGATCCGCAAACCACAGCGGAGCTGGAGGCGCTGCTTGAGCAGGTCGACGACGACCACGCCACCGCGACGCAGGAGCTACAGGACCGGTTCAGCGGACCCCTGCTGTTCGGCACCGCCGGCCTACGCGCCGCCCTGGGAGCCGGCCCCAACCGGATGAACCGGGTGGTGGTGCGCCGCGCCGCCGCCGGTGTCGCAGCGCAGGTGCTCGGCGTCGCCGATGGCGCCTACGTGCCCCGCGCCGTCGTCGGCTTCGACGCCCGCCACAACTCACGCAACTTCGCCGAAGAGACCGCCGCCGTCTTCACCGCGGCCGGCATCCAGACCTTCCTGCTGCCCAGCGAACTCCCCACCCCGGTGCTCGCCTATGCGGTCCGCGCACTGGAATGCGAGGTGGGCGTCATGGTCACCGCCAGCCACAACCCCCCTCAGGACAACGGGTATAAGGTTTATCTCGGCGGCAGGGCCGTTGACGACGCCGGTCGTGGCGCCCAGATTGTCGCTCCCCAGGACACCGAGATCGCCGCCCGCATCGCCGCCGTCGGGCCCCTCCACGGCATCGTCCTCGCGCCTGAGGGCTGGAATGTCCTCCCCGGCAGCATCGCCAAGGATTATGTGACGTCGGTCGTCGCCCTGGCCGACCGTGAACACTTCCCGGCACGTGACCTCTCCATCGTCCTCACGCCCCTGCATGGGGTCGGTGGCAGGACCGCTCAGGAGGTCCTGGCCGAGGCAGGATTCGGGACCGTGCATGTTGTCGCCGAGCAGGCCGAACCGGACCCCGACTTCCCCACCGTCGATTTCCCCAACCCCGAGGAACCGGGGGCTCTTGACCTTGCGCTGGCCGCAGCGGTGGCCCAGGACGCGGATCTGGTACTCGCCAACGATCCCGACGCCGACCGGGTTGCCGTTGCAGCCAAGGACCCGGCAACCGGCGAGTGGCGGATGCTCCGCGGAGATGAGACGGGGGCGCTGCTGGGTCAACACCTCGCCGCACGGCGGGCCCACGGGGTTAACGCACACGGGGCCGAAACGCACGGGACGGGCGCCGTCTTCGCCAACTCGATTGTGTCCTCCCGGTTGCTGGCCCGCGTCGCCGCCACCGCCGGCATCACCCACACCGAAACCCTCACCGGGTTCAAGTGGATTTCCAGGGTCCCCTCGCTGGCCTACGGCTACGAGGAAGCCCTCGGCTACTGTGTCGCGCCGGATCTGGTCAGGGACAAGGACGGCATCTCGGCCGGCCTGCTGATGGCCGAGCTTGCCGCAGCGACCAAGGCGAACGGACGCACCCTCTTTGACCTGCTCGACGATCTGTCGCTCGTGTACGGATTGCACGCCGGTGACCAGCTCTCGGTCAGGGTCGGCAGCCTCGGTTTGCTGGGCGCGATGATGAACCGCCTGCGCGAGAACCCGCCGCAGTCCTTCGCCGGTTCGGCCGTCGACGTCGTCCAGGACCTGGCGCTGGGTCATGCCGGCCTGCCACCCACCGACGGCCTGCTCTTCCTGACCCGGGATGACACCCGGGTGATCATCCGCCCCAGCGGCACCGAGCCGAAGCTGAAGTGCTACCTGGAGGTAATCGAGCCGGTGGAGTCAGCCGCCGAACTCGACACCGCGAAGCTCACCGCGCGGGCCCGCCTGGATGCCGTCCTGCGCGACGTCGAAGAGTCGCTGGGTCTCTGATCGCTGCGCCGGATTGCAGCGAATCCAGTTATGGTTGAGTCAGTAATGTTTCGCACATCTTCGAGGAGACTCCATGTCACATCCCGCGAGCTCGGCACGGTCAGCCCGGCCGACACAGTCAGCTCAGCCGACACAGTCAGCTCAGCGCAAGCAGCCCACCCACTCCGGTGAGGGCCACCTGGCCAGCAACGTCATCACGTTCGCCGTGATGATGGCACTGTTCCTCGGATCGATTTTTTCGTTGACCTTCTTCGACCAGAACAATGTGTGGGCCTTTGCTTCCTGCCTGGTCCTCTTTTTCCTGGCGTTCTGGATCCCGCAGACCATCCTCGGCCGTTCCGACACCGGTCCCGCCCTCGCCGAGGGTGACCGCAAGGCCTAGTCAGCATCCAACACACGGCATCGGCCCACGAAAAAGTGGCGGACCCGCAGACGAGTGGTTGAGCAACCGCTCCCCTGCGGGTCCGCCACTTTTTTGCGCGTGGGACGGCCCTGTTTGTAGACATCCCTCTTTGTGGACAGCCGTCCGGGTGCGGCTAGAGCAGGCCTTTGGTGTGCCAGACGGTTTTCGTTTCGGTGAAGAACGTGATCCGGTCGATCGAGGGGGCTCCGGCCTCGGGCCCGGTCTCCGGCGGGAGAACCCGTTTCAGGGTTTCCGCGGCGGCGATCTGCAGGTCAACCCAGTCGAGGTTTTCGGCGCCGAGCAGGTCGAGCGCGTTGACGTCGGCGTGGGAGGCCAGCCAGGGGGCGATCTCGGCGGGAGACCCGCTGAGGATGTTCACGACACCCGCGGGGACATCCGAAGTGGCGAGGACTTCCCCGAGGCTCAGGGCCGCCAAGGGTGCACGCTCGTTGCCGAGCACCACCACCGTGTTGCCGCTGACCAGCACCGGCGCCACGGCGCGGACAAACCCGAGCAGCGAACCGGGACCCTGAGGGGCGATAACCGCGACGACGCCGGTGGGCTCGGGGATGGACAGGTTGAAGTACGGGCCGGAGACGGGGTTGGCGTTGCCGGCCACCTGCACGTACTTGTCGGCCCAGCCAGCATACCAGACCCACAGGTCGATGGCCTCATCCACTTGGGCGGCCGCGGCGGTAGCCGAGACCCCTTCAGAGGCGGCGATTTCGTCGGCGAACTGGGCGCGGCGCCCGTCGAGGACCTCAGCGATCCGGTACAGCACCTGACCGCGGTTGTATCCGGAGGTCCCAGCCCAGCCACTGACCGCGGCCCGGGCGGCCGTGACGGCGTCGCGGGCGTCCTTGCGTGAGCCCTTCGCGGCGTTGACCGTGTTCAGCATAGGCCCACCCTTCGTTGTTGCCACCTCGTATACCCGACCGGATTCGCTGCGGACGAACTTCCCACCAATGTAGAGCTTGTAGGTCTTCGGTACGCCTAGCCGTGCAGCACTCATTTGGAGCCTCCCAGGACGGTCTTGTTCATGATGACCGACACCACCGATTTCCCTGACGTGCCGGCCGCGGCCGGGGCCAGATAGGCGCCGAGTCCGTGGCGGCCGCCCTCCCTGCCGTACCCGGATTCCTTGTACCCGCCGAACGGGGAGGCCGGGTCAAACTTGTTGAACGTGTTCGCCCAGATCACCCCAGCGCGCAGCTTATCGGCGACAGCCAGGACCCGGCTGCCCTTGTCCGACCAGATCCCCGCCGAGAGACCGTACGGGGTGTTGTTGGCCTTGGCGATCGCTTCGGCCGGGGTGCGGAACGTCAGGATGGACAGCACCGGCCCGAAAATCTCATCCCGGGCGATACGGTGGCTCGTGGACACGTTCGTGAAGATCGTGGGCGGGAACCAGAAACCCTGCTGCGGCAGGTTACTGGCCGGGCTCCACCGGTGAGCGCCTTCCTGCTCACCCACATCGGAGAGCTCACGCATCCGGCCCAACTGGGCGGCCGAGTTGATGGCGCCGACGTCGGTGTTCTTATCCAGGGGGTCACCGACCCGCAGGGTCGACATGCGGGCCTTGAGCCGGTCGACCACCTCGTCGTGCACGGATTCCTGGACCAGCAGCCGCGATCCGGCGCAGCAGACCTGGCCCTGGTTGAAGAAGATCCCGTTCACGATGCCCTCGATGGCCTGGTCGATGGGGGCGTCGTCGAACACGATGTTCGCGCCCTTGCCACCGAGTTCCAGGGTCAGCTTCTTCCCGGTGCCGGCAGTGGAGCGGGCGATGGACCGGCCGACGGCGGTGGACCCGGTGAAGGCCACCTTGTTCACATCCGGGTGGTTCACCAGGGCCGAGCCGGTCGCCCCGGCACCGGTAACAATGTTGACGACACCAGCTGGCAGGTCGGCCTGCTGCAGGATCTCAGCAAACAGCATCGCGGTCAGCGAGGTGGTCTCGGCCGGTTTGAGCACCACAGTGTTCCCGGCGGCCAGAGCAGGGGCGATCTTCCACGCCAGCATCAGCAGCGGGAAGTTCCACGGGATCACCTGGGCCGCGACACCCAGCGAGCGGGGGTTCGGGCCCAACCCTGCGTGGTCGAGCTTGTCGGCCCACCCCGCGTAGTAGAAGAACCAGGCGGCGACCAGGGGCACGTCAACGTCGCGGCTTTCCTTGATCGGCTTGCCATTGTCGAGGGTCTCCGCGACCGCAAGTTCACGGGACCGTTCCTGCACGAGGCGTGCGATGCGGAACAGGTACTTGCCCCGGTCGGCGCCGGAAAGCTTCGACCACGTCCTCTCATACGCCCGCCGGGCGGCAGCAACGGCGGTGTCGACGTCGGACTCACTGGCGCAGGAGATGGTGGTGATGGTCTGCTCGGTGGCCGGGGAAATCGTGGTGAAGGACTCACCGTTGCCGGGGACGAACTCGCCGTTGATGAACAGGCCGTACTCGCTCTTGAGATCCAGGATGGCCGTGGACTCCGGGGCCGGTGCGTACTCGAGAAAAGTCATGGGTCTAATCCTTAGTCGATCGTGACGTAGGCAGGGCCGGAGTAGCTGCCGCTGGTAAGCTTCTGACGCTGCAGGAGCACGTCATTGAGCAGGCTCGAGGCGCCGAAGCGGAACAGGTCCGGCACCAGCCAGCCCTCCCCGACTGTCTCGGCGACGGTGACCAGGTACTTGATCGCGTCCTTCGAGGTACGGATACCGCCGGCCGGCTTCACCCCGATCTTCTCGCCGGTCAGCTGGTGCCAGTCACGGACCACCTCAAGCATCGACAACGTCACCGGCAGGGTCGCCGCAGGGGCCACCTTGCCGGTGGAGGTCTTGATGAAATCCCCGCCGGCCAGGATGGACAACCACGAAGCACGCCGGATGTTGTCATACGTGTTCAGCTCCCCCGTCTCCAGGATCACCTTCAGATGCGCGTACGACCCGTCAGCGCGGCGGCAGGCTTCCTTCACCGCAACGATCTCATCGAACACCAGACCATACCGCCCGGACAGGAAGGCACCACGGTCAATGACCATATCGATCTCGTCGGCCCCCGCAGCGACAGCATCAGCGGTGTCCGAGAGTTTCACCGACCGCGACGACCGCCCGGACGGGAACGCCGTAGCAACCGCCGCAACATTGATCCGGCCCGGCGCGTCACCCTCGTGTGCCCTGCCCAGCGCCTCAACAGCATAGGGCACCATGTCACCGTACACACACACCGCGGCCACCCGGGGGGTGGAAAGATCATCGGCGTCGGGAACCAGCGCCTTCGCGACCAGCGACCTGACCTTCCCCGGAGTATCGGACCCCTCAAGGGTGGTCAGGTCCATCAAGGTGATGATCTTATCCAAAGCCCAGGCCTTCGACGTGGTCTTGATCGACCGGGTCCCCAACGACGCCGCACGAGCCTCAAGGCCCACCGCGTCAACCCCAGCGATGCCCTCAAGATAACGCTTCAGCGCCTTCTCGGTCAGATCCCCGCCAATCACTTCCAACGCCCGGGACGCAGGAGCAATAGCTGTGCTCCCGGTGGTAGTAGTTTCCATCGTTGAGTGTTCTCCGTACGTCGATTCGGTGCCTTGCGGGACGGTTCCCACAGCGCAGATCGCGGGCCGCGGCTGGTCTGCTGGCGGCTGGTTTCCGGGGCTGTGGGACAGGGGGTCGTACCCGTAGGGTCGGGTCCGACTTTACCACCGTGACCCTCCCGCAGCGATGCGCCGGCTCATTCGGTGAAGATGGCATCCACCACGTTCTGGGCCCAGGTCAGAATGTCGGCGTCGGCGAGATCCCGCCCGCCCACCGGCGACGATTTCGGCTTGGGAATCAGAGCGGCGTTCAGGGCAGGCTTCAGCGACGACCCCGGATACATGCGCTTGAGCCGCATCTCCTTCGACTCCGGCAGCGTGGCCGGCGCGAACTTGATGAAGTTCCCCTGCAGGGCCACGTCGGTCAGGCCCGCCGCGCGCGCCGCTACCCTGAACCGGGCGACGGCGATCAGGTTGACCACCGGAGCTGGCGGCTCCCCGTAGCGGTCGTTGAGCTCCTCGACTACCCCGTCAATCGCCTCAACGGTCAGGGCCGAGGCCAGCTTGCGGTAGGCCTCCAGACGCAACCGCTCCCCCGGCACATAGTCGTGGGGAAGGTGCGCGTTGACCGGCAGCTCAATTTTCATCTCGGCTGCCTTCTCCTCGGCCTCACCGCGGAAGTCAGCAACCGCCTCACCGACCAGCCTGATGTACAGATCGAAGCCGACCCCCTGGATGTGGCCCGACTGCTCGCCGCCAAGCATGTTCCCGGCGCCGCGGATCTCGAGGTCCTTCATCGCCAACTGCATACCGGCGCCGAGTTCGTTGTGGGAAGCCACCGCTTTGAGCCGCTCCAGGGCGACCTCACCGAGCGGCTTCTCCGACGGGTAAAGGAAGTAGGCGTAGGCCCGCTCCCGACCGCGGCCCACCCGTCCACGGAGCTGGTGCAGCTGGGACAGGCCATAGTTGTCGGCCCGGTCGACGATCAGCGTGTTGGCATTGGAGATATCCAGGCCGGTCTCAATGATGGTGGTGCACACGAGCACGTCGAAGCGTTTCTCCCAGAAATCGACAATGATCTGCTCCAGCCGGGACTCGCTCATCTGCCCGTGAGCGACGGCGATCCGGGCTTCCGGCACCAGCTCCTTCAGATGCGCCGCGGTCCGGTCGATCGAGGACACCCGGTTGTGGACGAAGAACACCTGCCCCTCGCGCATCAGTTCACGCCGGATGGCCGCCGAGGTCTGCTTGTCGGTGTACGGGCCCACATAGGTGAGCACCGGGTGGCGTTCCTCCGGCGGCGTGGCAAGGGTCGAGGTTTCCCGGATGCCGGTCAGCGACATTTCCAGGGTCCGCGGAATGGGCGTCGCGCTCATGGCAAGGACGTCCACATTGGTGCGCATCTTTTTCAGCGCCTCCTTATGTTCCACCCCGAAGCGTTGTTCCTCGTCAACGATCACCAGCCCCAGATCCTTGAACTGCACCTGGTTGGAAAGCAGCCGGTGGGTGCCGATGACGACGTCGACGGCACCCGAGCTGATCCCCGCGGTGGTTTCCCGGGATTCCTTGGCGCTCTGGAACCGGGACAGGGGTTTGACCCGCACAGGGAAGCCGGAGAACCGTTCGGAAAAGGTTTCGTTATGCTGTTGCACCAGCAGGGTGGTGGGGACCAGGACGGCCACCTGCTTGCCGTCCTGGACAGCCTTGAACGCTGCGCGCACGGCGATTTCGGTTTTGCCGTAGCCGACGTCGCCGGAGACCAGCCGATCCATGGGCACTTCGCGCTCCATATCGGCTTTGACCTCGTTGATGGTGGTCAACTGGTCGGGGGTCTCGATATAGGGGAACGCTTCCTCAAGTTCGCGCTGCCACGGGGTGTCGGCCGAGAAGGCGAAGCCGCGCGACGCCATCCGCGCCGAGTACAGCCGGATCAGCTCCCCGGCGATCTCCTTCACCGCCTTGCGTGCCTTGGACTTGGTGCTGGCCCAGTCGGAGCCGCCCATCTTGCTCAGCGCCGGCGCGTCGCCGCCCACGTAGCGGGTCACCTGATCCAGCTGGTCGGTCGGCACAAACAGGCGGTCCCCCGGTGCGCCGCGCTTGGATGAAGCATATTCCAGCAGGAGGTACTCGCGGATAGTCTTCGTGGGTCCGGCGCCGGTAGCGCGCTGCAGCAGTTCGACGAACCGCGCGACGCCGTGCTGTTCGTGCACCACGTAGTCGCCTTCACGCAGTTGCAGCGGATCGACAGCGTTCCGCCGTTTGGACGGCATTTTGCGCATGTCCCGGGTGCCCGAGGCGGTGGTCTTGCCCAGCAGGTCAGCTTCGGTCAGCAACCCCAGCCGGAGGGAGTCCAGCACGAATCCCCGGCCCGCCGAGGCGGTGGTGATCTCGATGATTCCCGGTTGCGGTGGTGAGTCGAGGGAGTCCACCCGCGCGGCCGGAATGTCGTGATCGTGGAACAGTTCGGCAAGCCGTGCTGCTGGTCCGGGGCCTTCGGTGGCAACGACCACCCGCCACTGGTCCCTAACCCGCTTCCCCAGGAACTCCATCATTTCCGCCACATCGCCCTGGTAGCCGCGCGGCTCGCGGGCGTGAACGGTGAACGTATCAATCTCGGGCAGCAGGTCCTGCAGCGAATCGTCGGAGGCAAAGGAGGTGATGGACCACCAGGCAACGTCATTGGCCAGGGCCGACGACCGGGTGTCGGTCAGCGACCTGAAGCTTGCCATCTGCAGGTCAGCTCCCAGCGTCCCGCCCAAGTCCAGGGGTGCGGCGCCGCCGTCGGACGCTGTCGCCCAGGCCGCCTCGAGGAACTCCTCGTTGGTGGCGGCGAGGTCGTGGGCGCGGGTACGCACCTTCTCGGGTTCGATGACGACGGCGATCGACCCGGCGGGCAGCTCCCCCACCAGCGGCACCATGGAATCCACCAGGACCGGGGCAAGCGATTCCATCCCCTCGACAGCAATGCCGCCCGCGATCTTCTCCAACATGGCTGCGGCTGCCGGCAGTTCGGGTTTCAGGAGGGCGGCCCGCGACATCACCGATGGGGTGATGAGGATTTCGCGGCACGGCGGCGCGAACAGCTCTGCCGGGCTGCCGTCCTCCTCACGCGCCAGTGAGCGCTGGTCGGCAACCGCGAACCAGCGCATCGCCTCGACCTCGTCGCCGAAAAACTCCACCCGGATGGGGTGGTCCTCGGTGGGTGGGAACACGTCGAGGATTCCGCCGCGCACGGCAAACTCGCCGCGATGGGTGACCATGTCCACCCGGGCGTAGGCGGCGTCGGACAAGGCACGCACCACGTCGGAAAACGCAGCGTCCTGGCCCACCGTCAGCGTAACCGGCAGCAGCTCGCCGAGACCGGCGACGAGAGGTTGCACCACCGCGCGGATCGGCGCCACAATGATCCGCGCCGGCTGGCCCCCGGGGTGCGCCAGCCGGCGCAGCACCGAGAGCCGTCGGCCAACGGTGTCCGACCGGGGAGACAACCGCTCGTGCGGCAGCGTTTCCCAGCTGGGGAACTCCTCAATGTCCGACGCCGGCAGGTAGCTGCGGAGGGCAGCCGCCAGCTCCTCCGCCTCGCGGCCGGTCGCGGTAACGGCCAGCACCACGGGAACCCTGCCGCCCTCACCGCTGCCCGCCAGTGCCCTGCCGCCCTCACCGCTGCCGGCCCGTTCGCTGTCACCGGCGGCGGGCAACCCATCCACCATCTCCGCCAGCAGCGCTGCGCGCAGGCCGGCGGGGGCGCCGATCTGCAGGTCGGAATTGCGCTCCGGGACACTCGTCGACGCGTTGGTGCGCACCCTGGCGAAGGAGGAATCTTCGCTGAGGGCGGCACGCAGTCCGTTCAGGCTCAATGGTTCTCCTACAGAATCCGTCGGTGCCAGCGAAACGTCAGACCCGAGTTCAACAAATGTCGACCGCTGGAAATTTTCAACACAAAAGCCCGAAATTCTGTCGAATTCCGGGTACCCGACCAGCCTACCCTGCACCGTCCCCGCGTCCACCTTCACCGTCCTGCCCTAAGATAAGTGGGACGGAAACCCCTTTCCACCACCCCTTTCCAGCATGGAGGAACCTTGGCCCTGAACGCCTCAACCACCCTTCCCTACGACGCCGCCAGTGTGACCGGCGTCTTCACCGACGAGGCCTTCCTCAAGCACGTCAGTGAGCGGGTGGGCGGCACCCTGAAGTCAGTGACCGTCGACGGCGACACCTCGGGGCCGTTCACCCTGACCGCGGTCAGGACGCTACCCACCAGCCGCCTCCCGGACATGGTGCGCAAGTTCGTCGGCGACAGCCTCACCGTCACGCAGACCGAGCAGTGGGCAGCACCCCTGCCCGATGGATCCCGCGTTGCCAAGGTCGCCATGACCGTCGCCGGCGTGCCGGTCACCGTCGACGCCGAACAACGCCTCGTCGCCGCCGGAACAGACACCCAGGTGGAACTGACCGGCACAGTGAGCTCCTCCATCCCGTTCATGGGATCGAAGATCGCCTCCGCCGCTGAGCCCATGATCGGCAAGGCCCTGAACCTTCAGGCCACCGAAGCACTCAAGTGGCTTGAAAGCCACCAGGCTTAGGGGAGTCACCAGTGTCGCTTCCTACCCCCCTGGCCCTGATCCTGATCCTGGCCGGCGTTTGGACCCTGATCGTGTGGCCGCCCTTTTTGCGGCGCGTCTTCAAGGATCCGCGCGCGAAGGACGAGTCGGGTGCGCCCACCCGTTTCCTCAAAGTGCACTTCATGTTGATCACCACCTCAATGATCCTGGGTATCGCCACCCTGGTCATCGGCGTCCGCGCCCTGATCGGCTAAAGCAGTGGAAGGTCTAACGTGAGCAACCCCGAGGACGGCCACCCCCAGAAAAGTGTTCTGGGGCGCTCGAGTTACCCCGAGTATCTGAGAATCAACGAGATTCTCCGCAAGGAGACCGTCGGCGGCATCCTGCTGCTGATCGCAGCCGTTGCGGCGCTGATTTGGGCCAACTCCCCGGCGTCGGCCAGCTACTTCGCCATCCGGGACTTCGAATTCGGGTACGAGCCCTGGCACCTTCGGTTGAGCGTCGGGACCTGGGCCGCTGACGGGCTGCTGGCGATCTTCTTCTTCCTGGTGGGCCTGGAACTCAAGCGCGAGTTCGTGGCCGGCGACCTGAGGAAGTTCAGCAGGGCCGTCGTTCCGGTGACAGCCGCCGCCGGGGGCGTCATGGTTCCCGCCCTGTTCTACGTGATGGTCAACCTGTCCTCACCCGAGTCGCTGCGCGGCTGGGCCATCCCCACGGCAACCGACATCGCCTTCGCCCTCGCGGTGCTCGCCGTAATCAGCTCGCACCTTCCCAGCGCGCTGCGGATCTTCCTGCTCACCCTGGCGGTGGTCGATGATCTCATCGCCATTGGCATCATCGCGTTCTTCTACTCTGAGGACGTCGAGTTCGCCTACCTGCTGTGGATGCTGCTGCCCCTGGCACTGTTCGGGTTCCTCGCCCAGAGGAACCCCAAGTTTTTCGGCCGCCACGTGCCGGCTGCATGGCTGATCCTGCTGCCCATCGGCGTCGCCGTCTGGATCCTGATGCACGCCTCAGGCGTGCACGCGACGGTTGCTGGGGTGCTGCTCGGCTTCCTGGTTCCGGTACTGCGGAAGGGCAGGGATGGCAGCGTACAACTGCCTCGACCCAATAAACCCGGTCTGGCGGAAATCTTCGAACACCGGTTCCGTCCCCTGTCCACCGGCTTTGCCGTGCCAGTATTCGCCTTTTTCTCCGCAGGGGTGGCAATCGGCGGCGTCGACGGCCTGGTGTCGGCTTTGGGCGACACGGTGACTCTCGGCATTCTCGCCGGACTGATCCTGGGCAAGCCCATCGGGATCCTGCTGACCACCTTCGTCCTGACCAAAACCACCCGCGCCAGTCTCGACCCGGATCTGCGGTGGATCGACCTGCTGGGGGTCGGACTGCTCGCCGGCGTCGGCTTCACCGTCTCCCTGCTGGTCAACGACCTCAGCTTTGCGCAGGGCTCACCGCAGAACGACCACGCGAAGGTGGCCATCCTCGGCGCGTCGCTGGTGTCCGCGCTGGTCGCATCGGGCATCCTGCGCAGCCGCAACAAGCACTACCGCGCCGTGCTGGAGGCCGAGAAGGTCGACGCCGACGACGACGGCGTCCCCGACCTGTTCGAGGACCGAAGCCACTGACCGGTACTGCCGGGCGGCCCGCGCCTACTTGTTGGCGGCGAGCAGCGCTTCCTCAAGTGCAACCCAGGCGAGCATGGCGCATTTGACCCGTGCCGGGTACCGGGAAACCCCGGCAAGCGCTGCCGCGTCACCGAGTACTTCTTCGTCGGCGACGATCGTCCCCCGTGATCGCATCACGGTCCGGAACTCGTCCACCAGGTCCATGACGTCGTCGCGCGCCAGACCGATCATCAGGTCGGTCAGCACCGACGCCGACGACATGGAGATGGCGCAGCCAGCACCATCCCAGCTGACACTGGTGAGCGCGCCGTCGGAGAGGACTGCCCGCAACGTGATCTCGTCGCCGCAGACCGGGTTCAGTTGGTGAGATTCACCGAGGGTGCCGGCACCGTCGAAGTCCTGCAGCCCCGATCCGTGGCGTTCCTTGGCATGGTCGAGGATGATCTGTTGGTACAGCTGCTGCAGGTCGTCGGACACTATTTGACTCCAAAGAATGGGCGGACACCGGCGACGGCGGCCAGGAAGGCAGCCACTTCGTCGCTGGTGTTGTAAAGGTAGGTGCTGGCACGGGTGGTCGCCGTCAGACCGAGCCGGCGGTGCAACGGCTGGGCGCAGTGATGGCCCACCCGGACGGCGATGCCCTGGTGGTCGAGGTACTGCCCGACGTCGTGGGCGTGGACGCCGTCGACGTCAAACGCTGCCAGGCCGATCCTCGGCACCCCGGCCGCCGGACCAAGCACCCGGACCCCCGGTAGCTGGCTGAGGCCTTCCACCAACTGCTGGCCCAGGTCTTCCTCCCACTCCTGGACGCGCTGCATCCCGGTCTCGGTGAGGTAATTCGCAGCTGCTGCCAAGGCGATGGCCTGGGAGATGCGCTGGGTGCCGGCTTCGAACCGTGCTGGCGCGGTGAGGTACTCGGCGCGTTCCATGGTGACCGTGGTGATCATCGAGCCGCCGGTCAGGAAGGGGGGCATGGCATTGAGCAACTCGGCTCGACCGTAGAGCGCCCCTATTCCGGTGGGGCCCAGCATCTTGTGGCCGGAAAAGGCCATAAAGTCGACCCCGAGTGCATGGACGTCGACAGGGAGATGCGGCACCGACTGGCACGCATCAAGGACCGTCAGCGCGCCGTGCTCCCGTGCCATTGCCACCAACTCGGCGACCGGGTTAATGGTGCCGAGCACGTTGGAGGCGTGGGTGAACGCGACGATCGCCGTGGCGGGGCCGATGATGGTGGCCGCCTCGTCAAGCTGGAGCGCGCCGTCGTCGTCGACGGGGATCCAGCGGAGCGTCGCCCCGGTACGTGCTGCCAGTTCCTGCCAGGGAATGAGGTTGGCGTGATGCTCCATCTCCGTGACAACGATTTCGTCGCCTGGACCCACGATGAACCGGTGGGCTGCCGGCCCACCCCGCCCGACGGAGGCGTTGGAGCAGGCATAGGCCACGAGGTTTAACGCCTCCGTGGCGTTGGAGGTCCACACAATTTCCTGGACCGACGCCCCGACGAACGCGGCGACCGTTTCCCGTGCGGCCTCGTAGGCGTCGGTGGCGTAGACCGCCAGCGTGTGGGCCCCCCGGTGCACGGCGGCGTTGCGTTGTTCGTAAAACTCCTGTTCCGCCTCCAACACTGTGAGGGGGTTCTGCGAGGTGGCGCCGCTATCGAGATAGACCAGCGGCTGCGAGTTGACCTGGGTGTGCAGGATCGGAAAATCGTTGCGGATCCGCTGCACCTCGGTGTCAGTCAACGGGTGCTGCGGGGCGGAGGGTATGGACAAGCGGGCTCTCCTCGGTTATTGCGGGGCAGCTACATTCTACGCGTCACGGCTACCCCGTGCCCCACACAAAGCCAGCCCGTCACCGGGGAAGGTGACCGGGCTGGCTACAGTGCACTGTTCTAATGTGCCCAGGTGTACGGCACAGGTGACACGCCGTCATCACGAACAACGGTGGGCGCAGTCTTGATCGTGTTGTCGTTCCAACTCCGGTAGCTATTGGGTGTCAGCATCAGCATTCTTTTGCCCTTACCGATTGGCCCGGATTCGCTTCCGCTGATCCATCCGTCAGTGACGGCGCCGATGATGGTGAGCTTGCCGTCCGATGTGTTGGACATAAAGTTCACGTGCCGTCGGGTGTACGAGCTGTGCATCACGGGCTGATGATGCACTATGTTGAAGCTTTCCTCGTGGTTGATCCCGGTGACGTTGCGGATCGACTGAAGGTTCCAGGTCTGGGCATCATTGGACTGCCAAAAGGTCGGCATCCCAACCTTGGAGTCATGGGTGAATACGTCGTAGAGCCTTGCCCGGTCGTGATTGTTGTAGCCAATCGGGGAGGCTCCGACGATCGCGCCCTTCACCCGCGACCCGAAGGTGTTACCCGTCCACCGGTAGCCGTCGATTTCCACGTTCCTCGTCACCGAATCGCTACCGCGCCACCAGTTGAGTCCGAATGTCTCTCCGGGGGGAGTTCCGGCGTCTCCGGGCACGCCCGTGATGAGAATGTCTTTGACGGTGGTACCCGGTGAAGACTGACCCACCATGATCCCGTTATACAGGTGACCCTGTTCGGTGCCCTGTAGCCAAAAGTTGGAAAGGACCTGGTCCTGCCCGTCGTTCATCCGCAGGAGGTACAGCTGGTTGGTTTGTCCGCTGCCTTGCGTTGGCACGGTGGCCGCGAAGCTCGATGTGTTTGTCTTCATCCGAATGATGGTGTCCCGGCCTTCACCGACAATGCCTTTCACTGTGGAAGGCACACGGATGGCAGCGGCGGGGTCACGGAAATTTGATACTTCGAAGACTCCGGCCGGCAGCTTGAGAACCTTCCCGGCGAGCTCCGGCTTCGCCAGGACTGTATTGATATTCTCTCCGGGGCTGGCAACACTCCCCCAGTTCACCCAGTTGCTGGCCGGAGCCGGCACAGGGGCCGGCGGAACCGGAGCGGGCGGGGCCGGCACAGGGGCCGGCGGAACCGGAGCGGGCGGGGCCGGCACAGGGGCCGGCGGAACCGGAGCGGGCGGGGCCGGCACAGGAGCAGGAGGGGTGGTTCCCTGAGGGGCTGCTACCCAGAATTTCGGTCCTTCGTCGCTCCAACCATCCTGGGCGAGTTCTGCCCGCTCCGCCGATGTCGTCGCAAAACGGTGGGTGTCACCTTTGAGGTAACGGTGTACCGGAACGGCGCAGTCCAAGGGCGTCGTCGATGCGTAGAACTCGAGGTGTTGAGTTTGGTAGCCGTGGCTATTCTGGGCATTTTCGAACTCTCCCACGCCGGGGGTGTCCGGCATCCAGACGAAATTCCCATCCCGGTACATCCGGTAGACGGGGTGAAGACCATCCACGGCTGCCGAGGCCGCCCGAAAAGCTAGACCCTTATCCTCGGTAAATCCGAAGCTTTGCCTGGCCGCTGCAATTTCGGCAGTCGAGGTGCTTAGGAGGGTCGCACCGCTTCCTGGATTCACGCTTCTGTAGGTGTTCTTCGTCATTGCCTCGCAGGGTGCCTGACCCGCGGGCGCCGCGTGTCCCGCTGTACTGGCGAGCGGCAGAAGCGACAGGACGAGCAGGGAGCCGATTGAGCGAGTGGTTATTTTCCTCATAGAGGGTCCTATGTTAGATGCGGTGAATGGCAGGAATCAGCAACGTGCTGTCCTGCACTCCTTGCAACTAAGCCCAGCCCTTAGCGTTGTTGACTTTTCTCCGGTGGGAGATCGGGCGAGAAGCTAAGCTGGCGCACCCACTCCGAGATGTGGGATCCGCCCTTCTACCCTGGTTTGCTGGCGGGCGAAACTGCCAGCAAACCACGGAAGACTGTATCACGGAAGGATAACGTCCTGTCTCTACGGGACCCATCAGGTAACCGTCACCGCGCGGAACTCGACTGGGGGGTATTCGAAATAGTTGCGGCAGAGCGAGAAGTAGCCACCCCGGTACACGTCAGAGGAAACGCTGACTGAACCTCCTTCCCCATCAGTTCTGGAACACCTGATAGATTCTGCCGATACGTCGATCTGGAAGCTCATCCATACTCCAGTGACGGGCTGCGCGGTGGACGTGCGCCCCAGCTCATAGCCGTCAATTTCGTCAGCTACGCGGCCAAAGAGCACGAGCTCACCGTCACTCCGAAGAATCATGTGATATCCACCCGATGAGGAAGGTTCCCGCACCCGGTACGGCGAGTCATCCCGTTGTCCGAACGCCAGCCCAGCATGATCCCCGTCACGGGGCAACGAGTCGGGCCACCGCATCTCGAAGTTGATGCTGTAGCTCGACGCTGGGACTGGACAGAGGGAGCCCATGCAATAGCTTGCTTTGTCTCCGTGCGACAGCAGTATTGACGATCCCGAACTGATGATTTCTGGTTGATGCGTCCAGGCAAGCGCCCATGGCAAGTCGCCGGCGCCCCGCAGCCCGGTCGCGAAAACATCCGCTGAAGCGCGCGCGTCCGCCGTGGTGACATACGGAATATTCGAACACATCATCCCCCGCACACCCAGGTTCATCAGTCGGTCCCGCAGCGAACGCGTATGTACCTCCCAGACAACGACGGGTGTGCCAGTCTGCACCAACTTAGTGATGAGTTCGTTGGGGGCTGAGTGATGGATCCCGAGGAGATCGTGCCGTTGGGCGAGACCTTGAAGGCTTTCTGCTGCGACCACGTCGAAATCCTCGTTGGTCAGATACCCCCACGTCTTGTATCCCCGCCGGGTGACCTCGGGGGGCACCTCGGCCAGTGCCGGCTGCTTCCACACGAAGTGGCGGGTGGGATGCGGATAGGTATCCATTAGATCGAGCAGTGCTGCAGTGTTCGTGCGTTGTTTGTCCTCAATAAAAACAACTGAATGGGTCGCATGAGTAGTGAGGACGTCGTGTAACAGTGGAATTGGCAGCAGAAGACTTTTGTCTCCTAGCCACGGGCGGGCGTCGTTCAGGAGCCCGGCCAGTTCATCGTAGGTGGTGTCGGCGATAACCCGGTCAGCGCCAGTCATTCGGAGCGTAGTGAGATCATGATGACATACCAGTTGGCGGTCGGCTGTCGCGCTCACCGACACTTCAATTGCTGTGGCCCCTGCAGCTACTGCCTGCTGATACGCCTCGACGGTATGTTCGGGCCAGTTGTCCATGGAGCCTCGGTGCGCAACGTAAAACACCTCGTCGGCCAGCAAATCGTCCACTGTATTGATCGGACGCGACTTTTCGCCGGGTGAAGGCACGGAACATCCCGCGAGCACCAGTCCTCCGGATGCGCCAAGGATGAACTGTCGTCTCGACAGCGACGCCGACATGTGTGGCACGCCTCCCCTATCGCCCGATCCAACGCGCCCCTGAATCGACACTGCGGCTGGATTTCACCCGATTCCGGGGAACGACCCCTCGGAGGCGGTCAAGGTGACCCGGCAGGACACTTTCCCGCTGGGCGGCAACCACTGTCATCGCAACGATAGTCCACACGATGATGCCGGCTACCGACCGCGTTGCCAGTCCGCTGTACGAATGGGGAATCAGCACCACTATCAAGCCGGCAATTGTTAGGCCTGGCACCGCGTGTCGGGTCCGGTAAGCCACCACGATATACAGCAGGGAACCGAAGTACAGCAGGGCGAACACTATGCCGATATCCACCGCATACATCAATAACGAACTTTCGAAACTGGTTTGGAGGCCAGCGTATTCAGATGCCTCGTAGCTCGAGGTAACCCCCTGACCGGTGAAGAGGTAGCGGTCCCAGTCGCGAAGGAAGATGCCGTACGCCCTGTTCCGGGCCTCAGTGGACCCGGTGTCGTCGGAGACCCGGCCGAGTATTCCAGCTGCGAGGGGGGAGGCAAGCAGGAAGAAGAATCCGGCGGCGATAGCCGCCAGAACCACCCCTTTGGTTCGCCGGCGGTGGTGGGCAAACACAATGGCATAGATGGCGCCAGCGGATGCCACGACAATTCCGACGCGCGACTGGCTGATTAACACCCCGGTCATGAACAGGGCAACCAATGGGACCGCGAGGAACAGGCTACGGACTCCTGCGAGGAGCGGCATCAGGGTGCACAGGACGAGAGACAGTGCCAGGGGTTGGTCAAATGTGCCCATCCACCGTTGGGTTTCCGGGTTGAACCAGAACTGGGTCAGGAAGCCATCTTCATAGAAAATGACGCGTCCCTCGAACCATTGCCAGATAGCGATGCAGGTGACCAGGCTGGCGCAAAGAAACAGGAAGTTCCGCAAGGTGATGGCGAGAAGGAGGGTGGTGGTGCCTGCCGCAAGGATGAGGAGGAAGATCATTGCGGGGGCGACCATCTGGTCGATGAACAGCACCATGCCCCCGCCACTTTGCATCGTTCGAGTCGTCAGAAAGGACACGGCGAAGATCAGCACCAGCACCAGGAACAGATAGCTGTGCCGGGTAACAGCTTGGCGGAGGGCCTGGGGATTACGACCCAGCTGGGTGACAAACACGGCGAAAGTCAGCCAGGTGGACGCGTGGAAGGTGAGGGGACCGACTCGTTGCCCCGTGATGAGGTAACTCCCCACTGTGGGCACGAAAAACCACAGCGCAATGATACAGAGGATTGCCGCGGCTGGGCGGGCGCGCAGAAAGAAAGCTGCTATGAAGCAGAGGCTTACCCACGCGAGAAGTTGCACTTCACTCCGCTCTGTAAAGTGTCAGAGGTGCGCCGCCGGTCATTGACTTTCGACATGCAGACCCCGCTTCCCGTCTGGGGCTGGGTCCTGCTGGGGATCGTTTCCGGTGCCGGACTCCGGCACCTTCGAGGGCGTCTGTTCAGGGGACAACCGGTTCCTCAATCGCCTGTCGATGGGCACCGCGTTGAAGACGAGACCCAGTACCTTGGCGCCTACCAATTCCAGGGTTTCTGCTCCTGCCCTCAGGCTGTCTGGAGTCGAGACCCCATACCTGGCCACGACGATGACGCCGTCCGATAGCGCGCACAGTGTTCTGGAGTCGGCAAAGGGCAAAAGCGGGGCACTATCGAGGATGATCAGATCAAACGCTTCCCTCGCCTGTCTTAAGACGGACTCCATCGCCTTCCCGCTCAGCAGTTCGGACGCCCGTCCGGATGCCGTGCCAGCGCACATGATCCAGAGGTCCTCCTGTGGGCCGGGGTCGAAAGCTGAGCTAAATTGGCCGCCATGCTGGAGCACATCCGACAGACCGTTTTCCTGACTCATCCCGAGACGCTCTGCGAGCCGCGGGTTTCGCAGGTCAGTTTCGATAAGGAGTGTCCGGTAGCCTGCTTCGGCGCAGGCCGCCGCCAGGTTGTAGGCGACTGATGACACGCCGTGGCCCGTCTCAGTCGATGTCACCGCTAGCGCACGCAGCGAATCTGCATCTGACCGGAAGTGGAGATTGGTGCGCAGGTTACGAAGCGCTTCAAACTGGAGTGAGTTCGCCGACGTCACACCGAGGTTCCGCACCTCGCTTTTCTTGGCCGCCGGCACCGTTGCTAGCAACTGTAAGCCACTGACGGCTTCAAGTCCGTCCATCGAGCGCAGTGCATCGTCATTACGGTGTCGAAAAATCACCACGCCCATTCCGATGGCGAGTCCGATAAGGATACCCAGCCCATAGTTCAGGGTCTCGCTGGGGGAAACGGGGTTGTCGTCCTGAGTTGGCCCGGCGACGACGTTCAACACTGTTTCAGCGCCCTCAGGATTTCCCGCGCTTTCGAGATCGTTGACCAGACGGTTGAAATTGGTGGCAATCGATGACGCGATGGCCGACGCCTCGTCTTGCTCAATGCTTCTTACATTTGCGGTCAGAATGAGTGTCTCGGCATCCCCATTCGCATTGATCATGCCGGTGACCGTCTCAACCGATTCGTCGACACCACTGGCTTTCGAAATCTGTTCCACAATCTTTTCGCTCGTCAGCAGACTGGCGTAGCCGATAATTCGCAGCCGGGCGAGTTCGTCAGCCTGAAGGGCTGATTGGCCCGTAGCGGTCGGCGCGAAGACATAGAACCTGACCGTACTTTGGTACACGGGGACGGTAGCGAAAGTGACGGCCGCTGCGATGCCTGTGCAGATGACGACGGACAGCAGAATAATCCACCAGCTCTTGCGGGCGGAACGAGCGAGCGAGCTCTGAAGCATGTGGATACCTGTCTACATCAGGGGCATCGGAGCCAGCGCCCGAAGCATCGCCCGCAGGAGGTGAGAGGGTAAATCTCGCGCCTGACACGGAAGGACCGCCCGGAATTAGTTCTACTACACAACCGGTCGCTGCGTAACCCCATTGACAACACTGCATACAATCATTTCTAGTTACACGGAGTCACTGGGAACTGATTTTTTTGGCAACTCCAGGACAAGGGGGCGTGCAGTGAGAGGTCGGAAATTGCGGGTGCTGGTGGCTCATCCGAGCAGCGAGTTGTATGGCACCGACCGGGTGCTCCTCGAAAGCATCGATGGCTTTTTGGACCGGCACTGGACCGTGGCTGTCGCGCTTCCCGTCAATGGGCCCCTTGTCCCGGAATTGCAGGCCCGCGGGGTCACGGTTTACCGCTGTAGCTCACCAGTGCTACGCAAAAGCCTTTTGTCGCCCCTGGGTCTCTTCCAGCTCGCTATCGCCGCGATGACCGGTGCTGTCAAAGGTTTCCGCGTGATCAGGCAATTCAATCCCGACATCATCTACGTCAATACCATAACTATTCCGCTGTGGCCTGTCTTGGGCCGCGTCAGCGGCCGGCCCGTTCTTACCCACGTCCATGAGGCCGAAGGAAGCGCTCCGCGTTTGCTGCGGATGGCGCTCGCCGCACCACTTGTCCTGGCGAGTTCCATCGTGGCAAATAGTCGGTACAGTGCTGAGGTCCATGCGACGGCTGTTCCCCGGCTGCTGGGTAGGGCGGAGATTGTCTACAACGGTGTGCCGGAGCCGACCTCGACAGCAGCCGCACGAACCAGTGAACCGCGACCACTCCGGGTGCTCTATGTCGGCCGGCTGTCTCACCGCAAGGGGGTCGACGTCGTGATCGACGCAGTCGGTGAGCTGCACCGGCGGGCTGTGCCAATAGTGTTGGACATCGTTGGTGCCGTGTATCCCGGATACGAACCCTACGAGCAAAGCCTCCGGCAGAGCGTCGCACGGCAGGGCCTGGATGACATTGTGACGTTTCACGGGTTTCACACCGATGTGTCACACTTCAGGTCAGATTCTGATGTTGCGGTCGTACCGTCACGGCTCGACGAGCCCTTTGGCAACACTGCCGTGGAAACCCTCCTTGCCGCACGACCACTCGTGGTGAGTGAAACGTCTGGTTTAAAGGAAGCAGCGGGGGGTTACAAAAGTACGCAGTTCATAGCACCGGGCAACGCTGCGGAACTGGCTGATGCCCTCCACCGGGTCATCCGGAACTGGGATTATTTTCGACGCGCGGCTGCTGGTGATTCCCTGGCGGCCGCCGCCAAGCACGGCACTGGTGCGTACCGGCGAGCCTTATCGGACGCTATCTTGCGAACCGCATGCGCAAACGATTAAAGGGTACCGTCAGCGCCTCCCCCACAGTGGATCCGACGGGCAGCGTCGGTGGTGGGTTTCAGCAAGACAGAGCAGTGCATGGGGTTCGCTGGTCCCTGTTAGCCGTGGTCGGACGGCAGGGATTTCAGATCCTCGGCGCACTGGTCCTCGCCCGGATTCTTGGTCCGGCAAGCTACGGAATCATTAGCGTGGCAAGTATTTATGTGGTGCTGGTGACGCTCCTGCTGGATCAAGGGTTGTCGGCAGCGCTGGTGCAGCGACCACAGCTCGCGTCACGGGCCCCAGGCGCCATAGTGACGCTGAATCTGGTGACCGCTGTTGTCCTCGGCGCGTTAACCTGGCTCACCGCTCCGTGGCTGGCGGGTTTCTTCTCAGTTCCAGAATTGATCCTTGTGCTGCACATTTTTGCCGTCGCGCTCCCGATCAAGGCCCTTGGCGTCGTGCCGCGGGCGATGCTTTCCCGTGAGCTCCAGTTCCGCGGTATGGCCGTTTCGGATGTCGCTGGTGCCGCGGTCGGCACCGTTTGCGGCGTCACGGCCGCTCTGCTTGGGGCAGACCACTTCGCCGTCGTCTACCAGGTGATTGCCATGGACCTGGTCGCGGGGGTGGTTTTGCTGGTAGCGGCGAGGGGACCGGTCCCGAATTTGCACCTGAATGAGGTCCTTCCCCTGCTGCGGTTCAGTGTCGGAGTGTTTGGTGTCAATGCCCTCGCCTATTTCTCCCGCAATATCGACAACATACTCGTGGGCCGCGTCCTCGGCGTCACAGCTCTGTCGCTGTATGGCATGGCCTATCGGGTGCTCGCGGTGCCGGTGATGCTTTTTGGTCAAACGGTCAACCGGGTCATGTTTCCGGTATTTTCGCGCACCTCCGCCAATCGGGCCCTGGTGGCGGGAAACCTCCTGAAATCCATGCAGGTGCTATCAATGCTGGTTGTCCCAGTCATGGTCTTCACGGCCTGTGCGTCGCCCGTTCTTGTCCACTTTGTACTGGGTGATGAGTGGACGGAGGCCGCACCCCTTCTCAGCGTGCTTGCTGTCGCGGGCGCACGGGAAACCATTTTCTTTATCGCTCCGTCGCTGATGCGAGGCATGGGAAAGGCTGGCCTCAATCTGAAGTACGAAATCCTGGCGACAATCGCTCAGGTGACCGGAATCGCCGTCGGCCTGCAGTTCGGCTTGTTCTGGGTCGCTGTAGGTTACGCGGCGGGAGGGTTCCTACTGACCCCAGTCCTGCTTCTGATTCAGTCACGGCTGTGCGGAGCGACGGTCAAAACCCAGCTCGCAACCATCTGGCCGGCGGTACACTGCAGTTTCTGGGGCGCTTCCGCCTATCTAGCCGTCGGGCTCCTGGACTTGTCGGACGGAGGTCAATTGATTGCAGGGTTTGTCGGTTTTGTCGTCACCTCCGCTGTGATCCTGGTCGTGTTCCACCGCCGACGGACCAGGGTGTTCCTCTCGCGTCTGGTCACCCTGACCAACCTGCGAAGGTAGCCCCCGCGATTTTCTCCTAGAAAGGACACAATGCCAGACACTGACGCGGAATCGGTAGTCATTGCGATATTGACGTACCGCAGGCCGGAGGACCTCGCCGCTACTCTGCCTGAGCTCGTCTCACAGGCGCTTTCGAGCACTGTCCCGGCGACAATCCTCGTGGTGGATAATGACCCCGACGCGGGCGCACGCGGGTTGATCCACCAGTATGACGGCACCCTTGTACGCTATGTCCACGAGCCTGAACCCGGCATCGCCGCAGCCCGCAGCCGAGCCCTGACGGAGGCTGCGGACTTCAGTCTGCTGGCGTTCATCGACGACGACGAGCGACCCACACCGGACTGGCTAGCCCTCCTGCTGGAGGCTCAGCGCTCAAGCGGTGCGGCTGGCGTCGTGGGTCCGGTCGTCTCCGAGTACGCTCACCCGCCAGATCCGTGGATCACTGCCGGAGAATTCTTCACCCGCCGGAGAATGCCCACAGGTACCGCGGTCACCGTCGCGGCAACGAACAATCTACTGCTGGACCTCAGACAGGTCCGAACGATGGGTCTCGACTTCAATCGCGAGTTCGGTTTGTTGGGCGGCGAGGACACACTGTTCACCCGGCTCCTTGCCCAGCGGGGCGGCAAGATGATCTGGTGTGATGACGCCATCGTCATGGACCGTGTACCCGCCCAACGGCTCACCCGCTCCTGGGTCATGCGCCGTGCGTTCAGCAGTGGCAACAGCTGGAGCCGGGTTAGCCTCGAACTGGTGGTGGGCCGACGCTTCCACCGGCTTTTCCGACGCCTGCGATTGTTTACGGCCGGACTCCTCCGGATAGCCGGCGGGTGTACGGGATTGATTCGGGGAATCGCGACCCGTTCAATGGCGCACCGGGCGAAAGGACTGCGCACCGTTGCACGGGGGGCGGGAATGATGTTGGGAGCGGCCGGCTACGTGTACCGGGAGTACCGGCGCCGGCCGCCGACCGCAACCCCTAAGGCGCCTGGTCGCTGATCAAATTGTCGAATCTCACCAGCAGCGGCGCATTGCCTGCACCGCTCGATAAATAGGTGAAGAATCCAATGCCGCCCGATGCTTGCAGGGCGGCTGTCGCGTCCGTCGCAGTCACCAGCCAACCGGCCGGTTCGGTAGCCCCTACCCGCCACACTTTCGCACTGATGACGGTCGGGGATACCCCAACAACACGCACCCGCACCTGCACCTGTTGCCCTGCCGCATACTGGATGCCTGGAACGGGGCTGGAGCCTAACGAGGTTTCGGTTCCTCCAACTGTGCGGGTTGCGTCAAGCCGGATGGCCCCGCTTGCTGAGATATGAACCTTCGCCTGGTACCGCGCCGATCCGCTGACGGTCCGTCCGGAAAGCCAGAGATAGGTGCCGCTACCCGTGCCCAGCTTCGACAGCGCCACCTGAACGCTGGTATCGGTTCGGGTGGACACCACGGACTTAAGGCTCGCTGACGGCCCTGCCCCAGCCCGGTCGAGGTTCATGATTCCTTCCCCGTTGGCGACCGAGAAGAGAGACGCCGAACCCTCAAGGGTCCACGCGCCGCCTTGATCGGCAGCACCGAGACCCGATGACACGTTTCGCGTGAAGGTGTCCCGGGCAAGAGCTTGTTGGTTAGGCGGCGGAGGATCCGTTGACAGGGTTACCTGGCGGACCGTAGTTGCTGTCGCTGCGTCATTGTCGGTCACCGTCAATCTGAGGGAGTAGGTGCCAGCCGCGCCGTAGGTACGGGTCGCGGTGGCCCCGGTTGCGGTGGTCCCGTCACCGAAGTCCCATATATATCCGGCGATCGTACCGTCCGAGTCGGTGGACCCTGACCCGTCAACGGTGACGGTGAGCCCCGCGGTGGTGTGCGTGTACGCTGCGGCGGGAGCTGTATTGGCTGCCGGTCCGCCGCCGCCTACCGGCACGTTGACGCTGACGGTCCCCGAGCCGACCGTGTTGCCGAACGGATCGCTGGCAAGAATGCGGTAACTGTGATTACCCGCTGACAGGCCGGTATCGGTGAAGTCGACGAATGGGCGGTTCCAGAAGGTGGACTGTCGGACGCTGGTGTGAACTGGCGCAGCGGTGTTGCCGTCGCGGATCACCTGATAGGAAAGGTTTTGGTTATCCCTGTCCCAGTTTGTCTGCCATCTCACGCGAACCTCACCGGCACGCAGATAGGCTAACGCCGGATTGGTGGGAGTACCCGACACCCGTGGCCCATCAGCGTTGGGCGCTACCCCCGGGGCAGCAAACCGGACCAGTCCCTGCTGAGGCCTGCCGTTCACGTTACGGAACTCCCCGGCCATCGCTACGTACTCCTCGGTGCCAGTTACGGTCCATGGTCCCTGTGATTGGCCGGTCACCGTGCCGGTATCCAGCTGTGGAAACCAGTTAAGCAGTGCCGGGGCGGGTTTGCCGGTGAAGCTCGGATAGCCGTAGATGTCAGCGGTAGCGGTCCTGGTTGCGGCTTTGGAAAAGGCAATTGCACGCCACCACGTCCGCGGTTCCGTCTGCGGGAATCCTCCGATGTTGCCGCAATAGTGGGCATGACCTGCCGTATATACGGCCGTCGATGACGCCCATACCCCGTATGTGTCCCCATGGCAGTCTTCGACCCATTTGAGGTTGCCGTCGGCCCAGTTTCCGGCGAAGGCGCCCTCCAGGTTCCCTCCCGTTCCGAAGATGTACCCGGTGCCGTAGAAGCTGGTGCCGTCCGAGGACAGGGAGAGAATCGCCGAGTCGGTGCCGCCATTGCGGATCGTGTCATTGACGCCCAGCGGGATGGAAGCACCGGTGGTAGCGTTCACCCGTCCCAGGCCGTAGCCCGGCCGGGCCGAGCCGTTGAGGGTAGTGAAGGCGCCGCCTACGACGACAGTCGACCGATCCGGTGAGATCACCAAAGCGTTCACCCGGTCATTGGCGTTGGGATTCCACGGAAGAAGACCGCCATCGGACGCCCGGACTGCGGCTAGCCGCGAGCGGGCAACTGACCCGACTGATCCGAATGTGCCGCCGAGGTAGACGGTGTCATTGGTTGCGGCGATAGCTCGCACCGACCCACTCATCCGGGGATTGAAACTTGAAATCACGGCTCCGGTAGCGGGGTTCAACGCGGCCGCCCGCAGCCGGGAGGTGCCGCTTACCGTAGTGAAATCGCCTCCGACGTAGAGGCGTGACCCATCGGGTGCTGCAGCGATGGTCAATGCCTGACCATTAAGGTTCGGTGCAAAGGATCCCAGTAGCGCGCCGGTGGTCAGGTTGTACGCGAGAATGTTGTTCCGCGAAACTGTGGACGTGTTTGGGGCAGCACCCGAGGGACGTGCGGTGGTGAACCGTCCCGCCACATACACCACATTCCCGATGATTGTCTGCTGCCAGGCGACGCCATTGATCTGCGCGGTCGGGAGAGCATCGGACGATACGGTGACGGGAGTGGCAGGATTCTGCGGATCCGCCGGTGCGGTATCTGCCTGGACGGGACCGCCGACGAGGGCGGTCGACAGGGCAAGTAGCAGACCCAAAATGGCCGCGGTGACGGCCTGCCTGGTGAGCTTGACCCTGAATTTTGACTGGGCGGCGACGGCGCGGAGGACCGTTTCCCCCCTCGGCGGTGAGTGATCGGTCATAATGTAACTGCCTTAGTCGAGCATTGGACCCACTGGTAGATAGGGCCTGTGGCCGGTCGGAGCCGGCACCAGATCCTGTGACAGCCCGTGGGCGTCGCTGACGGCGGACGCGGGCGCAACGGGGGCAAGACCGCGAATCTTCAGGCGGTCGCTTGCCGAATACAATCCCCGGATCCACGCATCGTTGCCGGATCCTTCGACGTTATTGGATTTCATGAGCGCCTTTTCCTGCGTTCCCGGTATCAGAGCGAAATGGCGCGGAGTTGGGGAGATCTGGCGCACCGGATATCCTGCGCGCAAAGCGACCCAGTGGAGCCAGATGTCATCGGCAGTCGGACTGAGCTCCAGGAAGGCTGTGCCCCGTCCAGCGAGCTCCCTCAGCATGGCCGGTGGGTAAATGACTCCTGACACCCCCAGCGCGATGTTCGAGAAATCAGCCCGGGTGTCCGAGCAGTTCGGCCAGGTGTGATAGCTCTGGACGTTGCCGTCCGCAAACATGATTCTGCTCGCCCAGTGACAATTGATGCTGGTGGGATGGTCCAGGTAGGCAAGCTGCAGCCGGCGGAGCCAGTGAACCGGGTACATGATGTCGTCGTCGGCGGTCACCAATGGGAACCGGTGATCCTGCGTTGACTGGACGTAGGGGAAGTATTTGGTGTGCGGCCCAAGGTTGTCGGTCAAGAGGATCTCGAGACCTCGGGCTTCGAGCCGGCGCAGGGCTGGGGGTCGCGAGGCATGGATCTCCGGGTCGTCGAGCCAGAGAATGATCCGAGACGGTTTGCTACTGCCACGGGCGATCGATTCGATGGCCATGGCAGCGGCATCGATACGTCGCCCATAGGTGGTGATCGACACGACAATCGGCGTTGACCCGGTGATCGTCTTTCGGACGACGACGTTCCGAACGGCAAGATAGAACCAGAGCAGGATATTCCGCAGCCGCCGGGTGCCACGTCGGAGCGACCGCAAAAGGAGGCGGAGGCTGGTTGTCCCAGGTGTGCGTGCAATCGGTTCCGTAGTCATCGGGTCCCTTTCCGGCGCTGCTGGGTTCCGCCCGAGGGAAGAACCCAGCAGGACATAGCTTATTACGGCACGGTGGTGGTGGCGAGGTCGTCGAACCGGACGGTGACCGGCGCGTTGGTTGCTGAACCCGACAAATAGGTCAGCAGGGCCACACTGCCCGGAGCCTGCAGGGCCGGCGTGCTGTCGGTCGCGCTGACCATCCAGGCCACCGGCTCAGTAGTGCCCACCTTCCACACCTTCGCCCTGATCGTGGTCGGGGAGGTTCCCGTCACCTGCAGACGTACCTGCAGCTGCTCTCCGGCCGCGAGACGAAGCCCGGTGACACTTCGTGTCGCAAGGGTGGTCAGTGCGCCGTTGACAACACGGGTCGCATCAAGCGTCACGGTGCCCGTCGAGGACACCCAGACCTTGCCGCGGTACTCCGCAGTCGAGACTTTACGACCCACCAGGTAGACGAATGTCCCGCCACCGCTGCCGACCTTATCCACGCCAAACTTCACCGAGGATTCGGAACTGGCCGAGGACACGGAGTTCAGGTACGCTCCCGGACCCGACCCAGCGGAGCCGATCCGGATCGATCCGACACCGGCCGCCACCGAGAACAGCGAAGCCGCGCCCCCCAGGGTCCACGCACCACCCTGCTCGGCAGTTCCGAAGCCGGAGGCAATCGTCCTGCCGAACGTATCCGCGGCCAGCACGCCGGCCCCCGCGGGAGGCGAAGCCACAGAGACGTTTCTGGTGGTGCTGTGGGTTGCGCCGTCGTCGTCGGTGACGGTCAGCCGCACCGGGTAGGTCCCGGCCGCACCATAGGTGTGCGACGCGTTCACTCCGGTACCCGTGCCACCATCACCGAAGTTCCACGCATACCCGGCAATCGTCCCATCGGAGTCAGTCGACCCCGAACCGTCTACCGCCACCGCAGGCCCGCTCACCACCGATGCGAACGCAGCAACCGGCGCCACGTTGGCGACAGGTGGCGCAGTAACAGTTACGTCCTTTGTGGTGCTGTGGGTCGCGCCCTCGTCGTCTGTGACAGTCAACCGCACGGGGTAAGTTCCCGCCGCCGCATAGGTATGCGACGCGTTCACCCCAGTACCGGTGCCGCCATCACCGAAGTTCCACGCATACCCGGCAACCGTCCCATCCGAGTCAGCAGATCCGGAACCGTCCACTGCAACACCCAAACTATTTACCGTCGACGTGAACGCAGCAACCGGCGCCACATTCGCAGGTGGCGGGGCCACTGTGACGTCCCTGGTCGTGCTGTGGGTTGCCCCATCATCGTCGGTGACAGTCAGCCGCACCGGGTAGGTCCCGGCGGCAGCGTAGGTATGCGATGCGTTCACCCCGGTACCCGTGGTTCCATCACCGAAGTTCCACGCATACCCGGCAACCGTCCCATCCGAGTCAGCGGACCCCGAACCATCCACCGCCACCGCGAGCCCACTCACCACCGACGTGAATGCGGCAGTCGGTGGAGCGTTGAGCAACACCCCGGTGGTTCCGGCGTCGTAGTGGGTCTTGACTGCGCCGGCGCTCAGGGCAGTCGGGTAGATTGCCACCTCATCGACGTCGCCCTGGAAATACCTGCTGGTTGGAATTGACGGCCAGCCCCCCAGATTGTCGCCGCCTACCCGCCAGTACCCGTCCACGGACCTGCCCGTTGTTGGTGTGTCACGCCCAGCGGCACGCACTCCGTCAATGTAGAGCTGCATTCCATTGGCCCCGAGTGTCGCGACGACATGGTGCCATTTCCCGTCGTTGTATCCGGTGGTGCTGTTGACTGTCCACCGGAAGCCCTTTGGCGCCACTCCGAAGAAGATCCTGCCCGTGTTGTCCATATAGACGTGCCGGTCCACCACGGAGGACAGGGTGTTGAGCGCGTCGCCGAAGCCGATGATCTTGCCTCCGGTGGTGGTACTGGTCCGGATCCAGGCTTCGGTGCTGAAGGTGTTGGGCCGCTTCGCTCTGGTGGGGTCGGCAAGGATCCCGCTGGTGGTTCCGTTGAGCGTCACGCCTGTGTTGATGTCTCCGCTGAGTGCCCCTGCCGTACCGAAGGCCACCCCAGCCGAAGCCGCAAGGTCATCCGGACCCGAGGAGTCGAATCCTGTCGGGCCAGCGGATTCACCGAGCCGCCAGCTATTGACTGGTCCGTCCCGTTTGATGGTCTGGTGATATGCGCTCGGAGGTGGCTCCTCCGAGGCTGCGGTGACTGTCACGGTATCCGAACGGACCTCATTGCCCGCAGGATCAGTCACGAAGATACGGTAGCCATACTGGCGCCCGGGCACCAGCCCCGTATCCATGAAAGTCATGCCGGGCCGCTCCCAGAACGTCGATTCCTGCGACAACGTCCGGATCACGACCGTGTCCCTGCGGACCTGGTAGGTGAGGTTCTTGTTGTCCTGATCCCAGTTGGCCTGCCACCGCACCCGCACCGTTCCGGGTGCGGACGACACCAGGGTCGGGTTGAAATTGGTGCCGGTAACGCGCGGGCCTCGCCTATTCGGTGCGACTTCCTTGACCGCGAAACGGACAAGGCCCTGCTGCGCGATACCGTTGACCGACGGGAATTCGCCGCCGTATGCCATGTACTGCGTGTTTCCGGTGACAGACCAGGCGCCCTGGTTCTGGCCTGTATACCGCCCGTCCAGAATGGAGGGGAACCAGTTGAGCAGGGTTGGGGAAGGATTTCCCTCGAAGTTGGTATACCCGTAGGCCTCATCCGTCACAGTGCCCGTGGCGCTCTTACTGAAGGCCAAAGCGCGGTTGAACTGCCAGGGGGCCTCCTGCGGGAAGCCCCCGATATTACCGCAGTAATGCGCATGGCCGGCCGAGTAGATAACGTCGCCCTGCGCATGAACCGAGTAGGTGTCGCCGTGGCAGTCCTGGATCCAGTCTGTCGAAAAGTCGGACCACTTCACGGAAAAGATGCCTTCGAGGGTGCTGGCACGGCCGAAGGTATAGCCGGACCCGTACACGTTGGTCGAGTTGGACGACAGGCTGGTGATGGAGCCACTCGGGCCGCCGTTCCTGACGATGTTGTTGGCGGGAAACGGAAGGGACTGGCCTGTTGCGACGTCGACAGCACCCAGCCCGTATCCGGGCCGGTCCGACCCGTTGAGGGTAGTAAACGCTCCTCCGACCACCATTTTTGTTCCATCTGGGGAGAGGGCGAGCCCGTTAACCTGCCCCCCGACTGCGGCGGGCGCCCAGTCGAGCAAGGACCCGTCAGTGGCGCTGAATGCTGCCAGGCGAGCTCTGGTGACGGTGCCCACCCCGGTAAAGAGCCCACCGAGGTAGACCGTGTCGTTTGTTGCCACGATGGCCCGAACCGAGGCGTCCATCTTCGGTACGAAGTTGGTCAGGAGACGACCGTTGACGGGATCCAATGCCGCCACCCGCCACACCGTGGCCCCGTTCACCGCGGTGAATGATCCTCCCACGTAGATTCGGGTCCCATCGGGAGAGGCTGCCACGGCCGTGGCCTGGCCGTTGAGGTTCGGTGCGAAGGAATCGATCAGCGTTCCGGTGCGGATGTCGTAAGCGAGGATGTTGTTGCGCACCACGGTGTTCACGCCGACCGGGGAGCCAGCGGGCCGCGCAGTCGTGAAGCTGCCAGCGACGTAGACGGTGTTCCCCACGATGGTCTGTTGCCAGACCACCCCGTCAATCTGAACTGTCGGTAAGGCATCGGCAGTAACGGTCGTTGGGCTCGCCGGATTGGTCGGGTCCAGGGGCGCGCTATCCGCCGATGCGGGCGAAGTCCCCACAATTGCCATGGATACGATCACTGCAAGGGAGCACAGGGCGGCGGTGAGACCGCGTGCCCTCGGTGTTCCCCCCCGCCCGCGTGCCGCCTGCGTCTCCTGCGACTGGCCCGGACCTCGCGTCGCGCGGTGCGGCAAGTATGCTTTCACGGCTAACCTTCTTCGCCTGGTGCTGCACCTTCGAATGCAGCAATGGGTGAGGATGCCTCCAAATTTAGAAGAATCCGTACTTGGTCCCGCTGGTCGGCAGGAACCGTAAAGACGAGGGTTGCTGACGCGGAACCGCCCGCGTCAACCGTCGCCGGGAATCCCGTTGCGCCGGATCCCGTGAGTTGCACGGCTGGCAGACTCGCCGGACCAAATTCAACGTTCACCACTGAGTTGCTCAGTGACACCGGGTCATCTGTCGTATTTTCCACAGTGATCACAAACCTCAACGCCGGTCCGGCGATCTCACCAATCCCGAACGCTTCGGCCTCGATCGCCTCCAAGGTGCTGATCCTTGCCGAGATTCCCTCAGTGACTACCGTGGGCTCCTCAAGGTCGACCGGCTCCGAGACCGGCTGCTCAAGGGTGGCCAGCTCCGCATCGGTCGCCGCAGGCTCATCCTCCTCGGCTGTCCCGTCCTCAACTGTTGCTGTGGCCGGTGCTGTGGGCGGTGCTGTTGCTGTGGCCGGTGCTGAGGCTGGTGCCGTGGGCGTGGCTGGCGCTTCGGCCGCCTGGTCCGGCTCCGGCCCCGGATCCGTCGTCGGCTCCACCTTGGTGGCTGCGGCCGGCGGCGTTGGCTCTGCCGACTGTTCAGTTGCGGCCTCCGTTGTGGGCTCGATGCTCTGCGGCGAGCTCGGGGCAGCCGGAGTGGGAGTGCCGTTTGCGGTGGCGTCGGTACCTGGCTGACCGGATACCAGGTAGCCGATCCCCAGCGCCAACGCGACGGCGCAGACAAGCACCCCTGCAGCGACCTTGCGGAGGGTACCGGAACGGTGTCCCTCCTCGGGCTGGCCGGCCTCTACTGGAGTACTCACTGCAGAGGCCTTCCTGCAACAAGGACATGCCGTGCCCCGGTTGGGGTGTTCTGGGCGGCACGTGTGGTGGCATCGAGCCGGACCATGTCCCTGAACCACTTGATTGACGCCAACACCAGATGTCCAAGATTTGCGGCGAAAACCACCGTGTACAGCACCATAAAGGCCGTAGGTGCACCCAGCAGGATGAAACTCAGGCACAGGAACCCATAATCGGTGGGAATCAGGAGCAGCGACTTGAGCCGGGACCCTGATCCTCTGACGGGAACCGTTCCCGTCTTGAGGGTATGAATCTCCTTGAGGTGATCGTTGAGGATCATCGAAAAGAAGGAGACCGCCGCAACGACGCAGAAGGCCAGTGGAACGAGCAGCCACAGCGGCGTGGACAGCTCGAAGCCGCGGTAGGCTGCGATCAATACCGCAAGATGGATGCTGGAAAGCTTCGCGCTATCCACGACGTGGTCGAGCCACTCTCCGGACAGCGAACCGCCGCCCCGTAGCCGCGCAACCTGTCCGTCGGCGGCGTCGAACGCGTACCCGACGGCCAGGCACAGCCAGACCGCAATGCCCAGCCCCCATGATGGAGTACCGAACGCGAGCATCCCAATACCGGTGAAGGTGAACACCGCGCTGACAATACTGACGGCGTTGGGTGTGAGGCCGGCACGATGGCAGGCAGCGGCGAGATAGCGGCCGGCCCGTCGGTTGATGTAGATCGAGTAGGGCGGGGCTCCCGGCGCGGCGACCTTTTGCGCGGCGGCAAGATCCAGAACCGTCTGGCGGTAGCTGCCAGGGGCGGGCCGAAGGTCGGCGAGTGCCTGGCTCATGACACCACCACCTTCGGCGCTGCCACGACAATTCGGGGGGCTCGGGCGGCTTGCCTGCGTCCGGCGCGGCGACGTGCGGGGGTCCGTGCCAGCGAATAGCATAGCTTCTCGTAGCGTGCTGCGACGTCGTCCCAGTCGTAGCGCTCGGCGGCCTGCCGGGCAAGCCTGCCCCGACGTTCACAGTCAGGCGCGTCCTGTTCGGCTGCGTGCATCAGCCGAGTGACGTCGTCGCTGTCGGCGAAGTAGCGGCCCGCCGCTCCCAACACCTCCGAATTGAAGTCCACCTGGTACGCGTTGGTTGCCGCGCCCGCACCGATCGCACGGAGTAGCGACGGGTTGGTTCCCCCCACTGAATGACCGTGCCAGTACACCCGGGCGTGGGCGTACAGCTGGTCGAGCAGTTCCTGATCCCAGACTCCCCCCAGGAAGCGGACCCGTTCATCCGCAAGGGAGTGGACTTTCCTGATGTAGGAATCCGCGTAGGGCGCTGTGCCGACCACGACGAGGGGTAGTCGGGCCGAGCTCCTTCGATAGCCGTCAACGATCATGTGGACGTGGTTCTCGGGCTCAAACCTGGCGACTACCAGGTGATAGTTGCCAGGTTCCAGGCCAAGACCCGTGACCTTGTCGCTGCTCGGGCTCTCAAGGAGCGGTGCCCCGTAGGCGATGTACTCGGTCGGGGCGTTGAAACGCTCCCTGTAGTAGGTCTGGATACCGATGGCGTCGGCGATCAGGGCGTCGGACCATTTCACAGCGAGGGCTTCGACGGTGCGGTAGTACCGTTTTCCGGTTTTCCCCCACTTGGCTCGCTTCCATTCCAGTCCGTCCACATGGGTTGCGACGGGGATCCCGGCTGCGCGAATCACCGGAAGCCACGGCGCATTTGCCGCGTTGAAGACGATCGCCGCGTCTGTCCGGTGCCCGAAAAGGTGACCTACCGACAACCCGGTGTGGCTCAACGTTTCGAGGGACCGTTTCCTGAGAAAGGGCAGTTGGACCAGCCGCATACCACGATGTTCCTGCACTACGGCGTCCGCAGGGGTGACGGGGCGGCAGTAGACGGTGACGTCATGCCCCATCGCTGCGAGGCGACTGCCTACTTCCTCGATGCAGGTTTCAAACCCGCCATAACGTGCGGGTACCCCGCGGGTGCCGATCAGCGCGATGCTGAGCGGTATATTTCGCTGCGAGCCCAGCGGATTGTTCAGTGATTTCAGCATTAGTTGGTCCCATTCAACAGTGGATATTCGTGGCGTTCCCGGTTCAGATTCAGGTTCTCCAGCGCCAGCCGGAGGGAAGTACTCGAGGTGTGGACGGTGTAGGGGAAGTAGATGACAGCCACGTTCCTGGCGGCGAACTGCTCTTCCAGCCGGCGGGCACGTTCGGTGCCCTTCCAGTCGTCCCCTTTGAAGAAAATGTTGAACCTCAGCTGATCCCAGACAGCCATTCTGTCCGGCACCGTCTCGGCGCAGACCCGATCCACCAGCCCGATGTTTTCAACAATTTCCATCCGCTCGGTGAGGGGAATGACCGGACGACGGCCCTTCGTCTCCGCGAGGATGTCGTCGGAGACCACACCGGCGATGAGAAAATCGCACCGCGACTTTGCTTGGCGAAGAATGTTCAGGTGTCCCACATGGAACAGGTCGAAAGCACCCGCCGCATAACCGATGCGGATCCCCTGGACGTTTTCGTTGCCTATCGTGTCGTAAGCCATCAGTAAGCTCCTGTCGGTTTGACCAGTACTTTGAAGGTCCGCCACATGATCATCAGATCCCCCATGACCGACCAGTTCTCGACGTAGTAGAGGTCGAGGCGAACGCTTTCGTCCCAATCGAGGTCCGACCGTCCGCTGATCTGCCATAGACCTGTCAGCCCTGGTTTAATAAAGAGCCGGCGGTGGGTATGCCCGGCATACCCGGACACCTCACTGGGCAGGGGAGGCCGGGGTCCCACCAGTGCCATGTCCCCCCGCAGGACGTTGTAGAGCTGCGGGAGTTCGTCGATTGAGTACTTGCGTAGCCAGCGCCCCACGGTCGTCACCCGAGGGTCGTCGCGTAGCTTGAAGAGGACCCCGTTGCCCTCGTTGTGCTCCCGCAGTGCCACCAGGTCTTCTTCGGCTGTGGTCACCATGGAACGGAATTTGTACATCGGGAACTCGGCCGACGACCGTCCGACCCGGTTCTGTGTGAAAAATACCGGGCCGGGGTCGTCGCGTCTGATCAGAAGGGCTACCACTGCGAACACTGGAGCCAGGGCGATCAGCGCCAGGAGTGCTACGACCACGTCCATGACCCGTTTGACTACGTGCCGTCCGCCAGTGAACTGGGGCATTTCCACATGCATCAGGGGCAGGCCCTCGACTGGCCTCATCTGGATCCGGGGGCCCGCCACATTGGTAAGCGTCGACGCCAGCACCAGTTCGGTAGCGGTGCGTTCCAGCCGCCAGCCGAGTTCCCTGATGTATTTGCTTCCCTTGTGCAGGTGTCCCGCGACAATCACCGCGTCAGCCCCGGTATCAGCTATCGATTGTTCGACACGACTCAGCCCGTACACCACCGGAACCAGCCGGTCCCCCGCCCGGATGAGCTGGGATCGATCCCGACCTTCCAGGACCGTGCCGACGACGTCGTAAACGGCCCCGGTCTTCTTCGCCAGTTGCCCGACGACGTACTGCACGTCGTCATGCTGGCCTACCACGATGACCTTGGAAAGGAACAGCCCGAACTGGCGTTGGCGCATGAGCCAGTTCCGCCAGATCCAACGGCTGCCCAGCAATCCAACGAGCCCTGCTGGCAGGGTGACGATAAGGAAACTGCGGAAGTCGTTGGCACCGAGGAGCACCACAGCGACGGCCATCCAGCTGAACGTGGCGGCGCTGGCCTGGACAATGCGCTTGTACTCGGGGGCGCCGAAGCCGATCAGGCGGGGGTCCCGGGTTCGGAACATGGACAGCATGATCAGCCAACCGATGCTGACGGCGACGGCGAAGGCCACCGTTTCCGCGGGGGAAGACCCGCTTGCCATGCTCGTCAGGATCCAGTCAGTGGTGATCAGGACGACAGTCAGGACGATCAGAGTGTCCGTCACCCGCAGGGACATCTGGTAGCGCTGCCGCCAGGGGACGCCCGAGACGGCGGCCGCACGGACCCTGGTGCGCCGCGAGACGGAGGGGAACGGGAACCTGAGGGTCTGTTCCTGGGTCTGGTACATGTCAGAGACCTACCCGGCGAACGAGGCCGGCGCAGTGGGCCCGCATCGTAAAAGGAGCCGACGACGGCTGGGGACGAGCCTTGGTCTCGGAAGGCTCCGACGTCGCCGGCCCCGAATGGGGAGGACGTATTTCAGGGCGGAGGTCCGGTGCCGGCGCGGAGAGCGGCCGGCTGGCTCGCAGCTGCGTCCAGGACGGAATCGGGTGGTCTGAATCGACCATGGTTCCGCCACGTGAGAGGAGATGGGAAGGTAAAACTCTTGTGAACCGGCGGTTTGCACCGCAGGTTGAGATGATCGACATTTCGAGACCCGCTTCATAAGTTCCCTAGAACTGCTTTCGGGGCAAGCCTATGAATCAGTTGCATCCCGGACACGAGTGGTAGCTACTCGAATTGGAACGGGTGGTACTACTCGGATGGGCACATCCGATTCGGGTAGTACTCGATGAGTGAGGAGATGCTACGCGCAGGTGGTAGGGGGAGCCCGGGTGAGCGCTGTCAGGCCTGGAAAAGGTCCTGCAAATCCTCGCGGCGGCTGATGCCCAGCTTGGCGAAGATCCGGTAGAGATGGCCCTCAACTGTTCGGACTGAGACGCCATGCAGTGCGGCGATGTCACGGTTCGAGTGGCCCTGGGAGGCTAGGCTGACGATGTCCTGTTCGCGTTGGGTCAATTTGGTGGCTGACAGTTCTTCCGAGAACTGTTGGCCATGCATACCCTCGAGCTTCTCGACCACCGAGTTCAGGGTGGGCTGTAGGGCACGCGAGCGCTGGGACTGTCCCTGCTGGGCGAGCAGATTGATAGCCATGCCAAGGCATTCGGCAGCGATGAGGAGGTAATCGCCCCGCAGTGCCTGGTGGGCTGCCGCTTCAAGAGCGGCGACATCCTTGGCGAGCATGGCGCCTGCCATGGCGTTCACAATGGCGCCGTCAGTTCCTTCGAACCCGTTGGTGATTCGCTGGAGCGGGGCGAGGGAGTGCGTGTCGCCTAGATGAACTGCCAGTTCGAAGGCGGAGGCAGCGAGGGTAGTCATGCCGGCGGAATCTGCTTTGTCCCCGATCAGACAGAGTTCGGAGATGCTGGCGGTAGCGCCCCTGAATTTCGCTTCGCTGGCTACCGCATGGATCCGGCCCTGGAGCCGGGCCTGGAGAGAACCGTGGGGCGGCAGAGTGGCAAATTCTGCTGAATAGTGCTGAGCGCCTGCGGTGTCGCCGGCCATCGCGCAGGCATACGCTGCCATGCCCGTGGACATGGCCAGAAGCTGGGCGGTGTCCGACTCACGAAATCCCTCAACAGCGAGCATGAGGCGCTTTCGGGCCGTCCGCATCCTGCCCTGGCGCAACGCAATAATGCCCTCGAAAAATTCGAGCATCCCCCCGAAATACACCATCCCTCCGTCCGCGGCCTGCGAGTAGGTCGCGAGCAGGGTGCCCACCTCGGTGAATTGGCCCCCTCGGATCAGGGACATACCGTGTCTGGTAATGACAAATCCCTCATGGCGCTTGAACCGATGACCGTTCGCCGCGATGATGGCGAGTCCTTCGGTGGTTACCGCGGCTCCCTCTAGGGACCGACCCGTAGATCCGAGTACCTCACCGAGCAGTGCGAGGGCGGCAAGCCGGGTTTCGTCTGTACCGTCTGGCTCGGCTCTGATCTGACGAAGGTGCTTTTCCGACTCACGGTACTGGCCCTCAAGATTGAGCACAAAGCAGGAAAGAAGCCGGCATCCCATCCGGGAGATACGAACTGAGCGGCTGGATGGGACTTTCCGTTCCCGTTCGATGCGGTCTATGGTCTCGGCCCACCGATCGACGTCGTTCTGGATCTCCCTTGAGCTACTTCCTGACCTCATCCGCAGGTCTATCGAAAGCAGGGTTGCTTCCTTGGCAATCCTGAGGCTGCCGCAGTTCAGCAGGGCCTCATCAACCAGCTCACGGGCATAGTCGAAGTCGCCGCGGGTCATGCGGGCGTGGGCAATCTCAACCAGCGCCCGCGATTTCAGTTTTGGTGCCTTCACTACGCGGGCTGCACGAATAGCGAAGGCCGGATCGAACAGACGGTTGGCGACGATCGCGGCCTTGAGCAGCGTTGCGTCATCAAGCACGGCGCCGCAGTCAAGACCCCAGGAGACCCATCGGAGGAAGCCCTCAATGGATCCGGTCTGGTCTTCCGACAGCTTCAGGAGGCGTCTGCGGATGGCCATGCTTCGTCCGATCGGCACCTGTGCGCGAAGGACCTCGCCATACAATGAATGCGCCAGAGCCACCCGGCTGTCGAACCCCGGGCTGAGGGCCAGGAGCTGAGCATCAATCAGCATGTCAACGGCATGAGGGTCGCAGCTTTCCCGTAGCACGCTGAGCGCCACGGGTTCAGCGAGGGCGACCGTTTCCAGAATCTCCAACTCTGCTGTCGTACGTCCGCGGAGCTGGCCCTTGATAAGGTCGGTGAGCCGTAGGTCGATCCCGGGCCGTTCCCCGGACAGACACCACACCCCATTGCGCTGCACCAGATACTTCGAACGGGCGTCAGGGTGCAGCAACGCCAGCAGAAACATGGGGTTACCCTCGGAGGTTCTGCTGAGAAGGGCACTCACACTCGCAAGAATCTGGTTCCCGAGTACCCTCACACATAGCTCGTGAATGTCCTGCCGGTTGAGTGGCTCGAGATCGTACCGCTTCAACATGCCGTCGTGCCAAAGAGCGACAAATTCCGACGGCGGCCCGGGCGTGGGGCGGGCGAGCACCAGGGCCCGCGCACGCCGGGTAGCGATGAGTTGCGCCAGCAGGACACTTGTACTGTCATCGAGGTCATGGGCGTCGTCGACAATGAACAGGGGTGCCGGCGAGCCAGCCTTGTGCTGCCCCAAATGCCGGATCAGGGCACGGTAAATCGCTACAGGTGATCCGGCGTCGGCCACTGAAAGGTCGGTTAGGTACGGGGCCAGCGCACCGAACGGAATTTTTTGCAGGGAGGGCTGCGCCGACACGTGCACCACAGTGACCTCGTCGGCCAACGCCTCGGCGAGCGCCCGCGACAGGGCGGTTTTCCCGAGCCCCGGTTCGCCCACCACTATGGCACCATGATGCTGCGCTTCGGAGAGCATCAGGAGAATTTCGCTGACTAGGGATTGCCTGCCGACCAGGTCGACCGAGGCGGCGGCGAGACCTTTAGTTGCCTCGTGACTATTCAAGGATCATCTTTAGCTGGCTGCGGTTGGATACACCCAACTTCGCATAGACCTGATACATGTGCCCTTCAACAGTTCGGATGGAGAGGGTCAGCAACGATGCTATGTCCCGGTTGCTGGATCCTTCTGCAACGAGGGATGCAATGCTCCGCTCCCTTTCGGTGAGCTTGTCGAGCACACGCTGGCGCAGTTCCCCACTCCCGCGACCAACCGCGCGCAGGACACCGTCAGCTGCAACCGCGGCACGCCGTTCGCCCTCCCCCGGGTTACCGATGGTCAGCCGCTGCACTAGACCTGCGGCGTCGGAAGCCAGCCGGCGGTTGCCGACGCCAGCAGCCAGCGTCGCTGCCTTAAGGATTTGAGCAGTGTCTCCTGACGCAACCCCTTTGCCGTACAGCGCACAAATCCGAGCATAGGCTCCCTGGTTATCCATTCCGCTGGTCGCGAGGCGCTCAGCTACCTCGGTGAGTCCGAGCTGCACTGCCTGGCAGAGGAAGAACAGTTCGTGCCCAAGGTTCCCCCCAGCCCTGTCCTCGTCGGCGAGGTGCAGCATCTCCTGGGCCGCGTCGAGCGGATCCCGGGTTGCCGTTGACGCCAGTACCGCGAAGTACCTGGTCGCCCTGCTGGTGTGCCAGTCATACCGGCGGGAGTCAAGATCCACCTCGGCGAGATGGGACATGGATAGGTGGGCGTCACCGCTAAGTGCATATGCGTAGGCGGTAGCGGCTTCCGCAAGGGACAGGAACTCCTGGCGGTCGCGGATTCTGAGTTGGCTCAACGCCGGAAGGAGCTTAGCGAGCGCCTCAGGACCCCTTCCCGCATATGCATAAAGGCAGCCTTCAGCAAGTTCAAGGGACGTGCCGTCGAAGATGCCAGCCAGCGGCCCTTCGGCGTGGTTGTTCAGCATCGAGAGGCACTGCTCCCATTGGCCGGAAATCAGCAGCACCGAGAACAGTCGCACCTGAGCGGATTCGGCAAGCAGCGGATCTTCGGAGGAGTCTGCGAGTCGCGATACTACCAGCCGGCTGAGCTGCACTGCGTCGTCTTGGCGACCGGTCATGCAGAGTGCTTCTGAGAGCCACCCACATAGTTGGTGACGGACGGCGGAGTCCAGGCCGCTCTGCTTGAGCAGGTCGTCGAGAGGTTCAATCATTGCTGGGTAGTCGCCGTTATACGCGCTCAGCTCGGCATCGAGCAGTTCGGTGTCGGCCAGCAGCCCGGCGAGACCTTCGCGACCCGCTTGTCCCTCCTGCGCCAACCGCTCCCGAAGGTCGTCGAGGACGGCATCCACCTCAACGAAACGGACATGATCCCTGGTGAGCAGTCGGCAGGTGAGCACCTTCATACCCACCCACTCCTTAAGGGTGGACCGATCCCGTTCCGATCCAACAAAACCATCGAGGATTTCGAGCGCACGTGCAGTGTCGCCCTGAATGCCATAAGCTCGCGCTTCCTCGGTGACCGCGGAGGCGCCCACCAACTCGGGCGGGATGACCCCGAGGAACCGGAGGGCCCCTACCGGGTCGAAATAGCGGTTGGCCAATCGCGCCGCTTCGATGGCCAGGTCCGGATCAATCTCCATTGAGCAGTCAAGGCACCAGGCGGCATAGTTCATGCGGCTCAACGCTGGCATCGGTAGTTTCAGGGAAGCGGCTGCGAGCTGGTGCAGGAGCTCCCTGCTCCGCCCAATGGGCACCTGCCGTCGAATCACCTCGCCGATCAATCCGATGGCGACCCTCACCATAGGCGGCTGCGACAGTTCGATCTGGAAGATTCCTGTTTCCATCAGTGCGTCCACCTCGACCCCGCCAGCAAACTCGGTGATGAGTTCCAGCGGCATGACGCCGACGATCGAGATGATCTCGGCGGTTCTGCGTTGATCGGGGGTCAGTCGGGCGAGACGTGACAGGATCCGTTCGGTGATCGTGCGACCGGGATCGGGTGCTCTGTGTGTGCCTGCAACCCAGATCCCATCCTGGACAGTGATGTAGCCGGAATCCACCTGCTCGCGGCTGATCGCCTGAAGAAACAAGGGATTACCCCCGCTGGCGTGCCACGTGTCCAAGACGACAGATCTCGAGACCGGGGCCGCCAGGCCAGCGGTGAGCAGCTGGGCGGTATCCGTCAGCGACAAGGGTGCGACGTCGACCCGGCGAATGAGTTCGTCCTTCCACAGGTCGCTGAGCTCGTCAGGCGCTGCCTGCAGAATCTGGCAAATGAGGAGAACTTTGATTGCGCCACTCCTGACCAGGTGCGCGATGGCCATCGCAGAGGCGCTATCCAGGTCTTCGATGTTGTCGACAAGAATGAGTGTGCGCTTCCCGTCTACCCGCCTGGTGAAGAGGTTCTGCAAACTTTTCAGAAGGATCAGCGGGTTGCCGACCGCATCGTCGTCGAGCCCGCTGAGGACGAAGTTGAGGGCGCCGTACGGCATGTCCGACGTAAGGACGCTGCCCCTGAGGTACAGCAGTTCGTACTCATCCTTGACGTCACTGGCTGCCCGTTGAGCCAGGACTGTCTTCCCGATGCCCGCAGGACCGGTGAGAACAACTCCTCTGCTGTCCGGTTGTCCTACAGCCTCCCGAAGGATACTCAATTCATCATTCCGGCCAACAAGTGGCCACACTCCTTGCACCCCAAACATAGCGCCCCACTACATGGTGCAGGTCGGCACGGCGAGTCGTCCCAGCCCGACAATTGTTGAGAAGCGGTGTGTCGTCCCGCTTCCGGGTCATACGCTTGATGCAGTGGTAAATCCGGCATCATCCGTACTAGGGCACAACCCTACGCTGGATCCCCCGATAAGGCACGAAAAATCGCAGAAAACCTGTGATCGGGCTCATGGTTAATCCGGTGGCGCGTGGTCAGGGAGCCCACGGTAGGCTGACGGCGGGCTGGGGATCAGCCCGGTCTCAGGAGGCTGGCCGCCGTCGGCCCGACCGTAGGTTCACCGTTTCAGGTGAACGATGTCTCGCCAGCACGCCCGGCCTGGTTGACCTTGTCAGTCTAGGGAAATGCCCCACCCGCGCACACGGGTAGTGGCTACTCGTTTTCCCGCGGACGATTACTTAACCCGCAGATCAGCCTTACGTACAGTTGTCACTGGGTGAGAATCCTGCTGCTGAAAGACCCCTGGAGAGTTCCTCCCGGCCACTAATTCCGAGCTTGAGATAGATCCGGTACAGGTGGCCTTCCACCGTCCTGCGGGACACGGTGAGGCTCATGGCTATCTGGCTGGATGCCGCACCGCGTGCGGCGAGCCTCGCGATCTCCAGTTCCCGCCGGGTCAGCGCCACCCGGGCCATTGCCTCATCACTGATGAGGCCAGTGCGAACCCCCCCCACGGCGGGGCGCAACTCCCGGACCTGCTGCAGGAGGGCTCGCTGAGTTCGTCCTTCTCCCCGGGCGCCGTAGCCGGCTGCGGCCCGTGCCAGGCATTCGGCCCCCAGCAGGCGCCGTCCGGCCCTCAGGGCGCTCGCAGCCGCTGCCATGAGCAAGGCCGGATCCTGCGAGGCTGTCGCCGCTGCCATCGTTCGAACAGCATCCGAGGAAGCCGCGCCCATCCTCTCCGCCAGCGCGCTGAATCGTTCGGCCGCGAGTGGATATTTCATCAGGAAGAGAAGTTCGAGAATTTCCGCTTCGGCGTGGACCAGGCCGAAGGACTGTGCTTCATCCGCCCGCGCCAGCACCACCGACGCGTTGTCGGGGCTTACCTCCGGCCAGGTCTGTGCGGCTGCAACATAGGCATCGGAGACCAGACTCTGCGGCAGCGAGCCGCGATACTGCAGCCTCCCGTAGTCCGTCGCGTAGGTGTTGGCCCGCTCCGAATTTCCCACCAGCCTGTTGGCGAATGCAGCAGCTCCCAGGGCCAAGGGCAGGAGCAGCTCTGGGTCGCTTCGTCGCAATTCCTCAATCCCGTCGGCCAACAGGTCACAGCCGCGCACGATCCTTCCAGATCTTAATTCCATCACTCCTGCGAGGCTTGTCATCTCCCCTCCGAAGTAGTGCAGTTGGCGGGGCGCGTGCTGCTCATGCCATTGCAAAAGATCGGCAAACCCTGCTTCGTCGCGGGTCTGCAGCAGCAAAGCCCCAAGCCGGGCAGAAATGGCTCGATAATGCTCCGAGAGGATCCCGCCAGCTCCGGTCGCCGCTATCGCACGGAAGGTGAAATCCCTTGCGTCAACGGAGTGCCCCATTGCGCCGAGAGCCTCCCCAAGGACCTGCTGGGCCACCATGCCTGCCAGTGATTCCGGGGGGCTGTCCTTGAGAACCCTGCGCAGGCCTTCAATGGCAGCCCCGTACCTGCCAGCCAGGCTCAGAGCCACGCAGGTCAGAATTGCGGCGCCCTGCGTGGCATTCTTGTCCTGGTCCGGTGGCAACCCACGGGCAATTGTTGCCCAACGGCCCGCGATGTTCATTAGACCCTCGGGTCCCTGACCACACTGCAACGCTACCCTCGCCTCGGTCACCGCTGCCGCGGCCAGGACTTGCGGGTTGGCCGCCGAATCCTGCATTACGCCACGAATCTCAGTAGCGGCAGCAGCAGTGTTTCCCAGACCGAGGTAGCCTCGCGCCGTTTCCACCCGCGCCGCCATCGCGCATTCCGGCGACGTGACCGCGGCAGCGAACTGCTGCGCCAGACGGGGCGAACACCGGTCATTGGCAAGCTGCGCGGCTTCCAACAGGTCACTGTCAGCAATTGTGCAGCCCAAACTCATCTCCCAGGCCACTACGACGCTCATGCCTGCATCGTGGAGCAGTTCACTTCCCACGGGTGATCGCCGAAGCCCGGTCAGAATTTCAGCACGCCTTCCGGGCGGAATGAGGTCTCTGACCGCTTCGCCATACAATTTCGGTTCAATGGTGAGGCAACTTCTGTCGCTACCGTGGTGCCGCGAATAGGAGATGATCTTGCTGAGGAGGGCCTCTTCCAGGCCGCCGGCATCGAGGAGGAGCCGGGCAGCCGCCGTCGGCATACATCCCAGCAGCGCAACAACCTCGATGGCGCCACGCCCGGCTGGGCTGCAGCTCATGAGCATTGGCTTCACCTGGTTCTCAAGTACCTTCCCGGCCGAATTCGGCGCGCAGACCAGTGACCACACACCGTTCTGCTCAACCACCGATCGAGAGCCGCGGAGATGCGCGATCAGTGCTTTGGCTAGGTAGGGGTTGCCCTGAGACCAGTCCGAGACAAAGGTGACGCATCCGAGACTGACCCCGCCGCCCAGCTCCCGTCGACACAACTCGCCAGTCTGATCGCGGGTCAGCGGTACCAGTTCGAACCAGGCGAGCAGCCCATCCCGACATAAGGCGTGTAGCTCTTCAGGCTTGTTGCCCGAATCGGTCGACAGGACCAGGAGCCGGATTTCGCGGGCAACTGCAAGTTGACCAAGTAGATGGCTGGTTTCCTGGTCGAGGTGGTGGGCTTCCTTCACGACGACGAGTATCGGGAGCATCCCGTTAGCTGCCAACGCCCGGAAGGCTGACCTGACCGTGCGGAGCACCGACAGCGGCGAGTCGGGGTCCGGGGGGAAGCTTCCTCTGAAGACCGGTCCCAGCGCACCATAAGGTACGCTCTCGAGCGATACATCCGCGTAGATCATGACGGGCACCACCCGATCCCCTACATGGACGAGGACATCGTCGACTGCAGCAGACTTGCCTACGCCGGCTGCACCGCACACCAGAGCACCGCCGATCGCCGGGTCGAGGATGCTCGCCGCTATCGCCCGGATGTCGGCTGCCCGACCGACAAGCCCGGCAGGCCGGTTGAGAGTTCTCATGGGGTGGCCGATGCGCCGAGGGCGGCCTTGGCCAACAACTCTGCCCTCGTCCGGACGTGAAGTTTCGCGTAGGCCCGGTGGAGGTGCCCCTCGACCGTGCGGACGCTGACCCCTAGCCGCTGTGCCAGCTCCCGGTTGGTCCTGCCCTCCACCACCGCCTGCACCACTTCGGCCTCTCGGGTCGTCAGGGCTGCCAGCTGCCGGCGCGCGCCAAGCACCGTGCCGAGTGGCCCGATGATCCTGCGGACCCGTTCAGCCACATACGCTTCGGTGCCCGGATCGCCCGTCTGGGTAGCAAGCTGGGTTGCTGTTGCTGCTGCATCGCGGGCGAATAGCAGGTCCCCCAGGCCCAGCGCCAGATCCATTGCCTGCAATACCAGTTCGGCGTCGTCAGCATCGACACCTTTTGCATATAGCTGGCAGAGCGACGCATACCGGCCCTGGCAGGTGGCGCTCAGCAAGAGAATACTCGGCGCAACACCATGATCTCCCTGCCTCATTGCACTGCACAGGGCAATCAGTTGCCAGGTAACATTGCCGAGCGCTTTGTCCTCACAGCTCAGGGCCCGGAGTTCGAACGCAGCCCGTTCACCCGATAAGGTGCCCTGCAGGGCGAGGGCACCGAAATGCCTGGTGAGCCTCCGCACGGACCAGGAGGCTGCGGGCGAGGCGATCGAGGCTAATGATAGGTAGTGATCAGCCCGCTCGGGGTCATCAGTCGAGTTGATCCATGCCAGGGCCGCTGCAGCCAGAGGCGCGACGCCCGCGGGATCGTGGATCTGAAGCTGGCGCAGGGCTGGGAGCAGCGCGCCCTCGGCTTCGGCGGGGTGGCCCCCTGCCGCGTAGATCAACCCCTCGGCGAGCTCCTCATAGGTTCCAGCGCCCCGGCCAAGATGCTCCGCTGATACGTCCAGCATGGCGTACAGGTTCCCCGCTGCTGCCTCAAGTGTTGCCAGGCTCACGGCGACCCTGGATGACAGTGCGGCCCCAACGTCGGTCTGGGGTAGCAATGCCTGTGCGGCCTCCTTCGCATCATCCACCCGGCCGGTGAACGCCAGGGCCTCGCACACGAGGACTGCTGCACGACGGCGTTTCCCCGAGTCGAGGACATTGGGATCAAATTCAGAAGACTGCAAATTGCTGAGCACCGTCCCGAAGCGGCCAGCGAAGGTATCGGCGATCGCACGGTCGAGGAATCCTTCTGCGGTTAGCCTCGATCGGTCGGGCCCGGACGGCGTGGACTCTTTCGCTCCGCTCCCCACCGCCAACTCGTCTGGCTTCCACAGTTGGACCTGGCTGGCGCGACCAAGGATCAGGTCGCTGAGCAGTGAACTGGTCACCGAAATGGTCGCCCATCGGTCAGTGTCAATGGACAGGATTCCAAGTTCCAGAAGCTCATCTAACGCGCCCAGACTATTGGTCGGGATGCTCTTCAGAGGGCTGGGGCCAGTTTCCGCCAGCCGGTGAAGAACGGCGCGCTGCGGTGGCAGTAGCGTGGAGAGTCGCTCAGCCAGGAGGCGTGCCGTGCGCGGGCCCGGATGAACTTCGGTAGTGGTCAGAACCCCGACGCCGCTGACGCACCGCAAAGCACCCGAGGCCAGGTAGTCATCAAGCAATGCGCCAAGGAGCCTGACGTTTCCTCCGCTGTGGCGGTAGAGCGCGAGCGATGACGCACGGGAGACAGGGTGTCCAAGCGCAGACCTGAGGTAGTTTGCGACGTCCTGGCGGGCTAAGGGTGGCAACTCGATCTGCCCTAGAGTTCCCTCTCGGTGCAGCCTCTGAAAGTACTCGGGCGCACCGGAAATACCTCTGCATGCGACGATCAGCCTGATGGTACCCGATTGCACCATCTGACCCAGCACTGTGGTGGAGGTTCCGTCGAGGTGGTTGGCGTCATCGACTATAACGATCACCGGTAGGCCGTGCGCCTGGTCTGCCAGCGCTCGGGTCAGCCCGTTGATCACCCCGACCGGATGGCCCCACGCTTCCTTCGGCAAATCGGTTAGGTGATCCCGTAGTGCGCCGTAGGGCTGTTGGCCGCTGACCGCCGCGCACCGTAGGTGGATAAGGTAGGCGGTGGCCCGCAGGCGGTCGACCACTGACCGCAGCATAGTGGTCTTGCCACTTCCCGCGTCGCCGGTGATGATGACACCGCGCACGCCGGATTCGGCAGTCAGCTGTTCGCCCACCGTATCGGCGAGCCGGTCGCGGACAGTCAGCACCCGGGAGGTCGGCCGTCCGAGCCCCGTGGCGGCTCCCGGAGGGTCGTCGTGTTCCAGGACGAGCAGCAGGGCAGGGGCGGGTTGGCAGGCGTACGTACTGACATCGACATTCATTGAGAGACCTGTTTCTTCGCATTCCCAGCGTGGTGAAGTACTGCACACGCTAGAACCCGGGCGGGCGTCACACATGAGTAGCGACTACTCGAGTTTCCCCAGCGGATTACGCAGCGACTACTCGGCCCCGTCGGCGCGGGATGCAGAGGGAGCCGGCTTGCGGGGCCCTCGTGGACGAGCCGGGAAGGCCGGGCTGATGGGCACAAAAAAAGGGACCGACGTTGGGATGGGGGTGGCCCAGTCTCAGAGGCCGCCCAACGTCGGCCCCCGCATTTGGGGCCTATTGGCCTGATCTAGCCAAGGCTTCGCGCGCCCTGACCGGTAATCGTGATTCTAATCTATACGCTATTTGCCCGCAGAGTGGAACTTCTGCTGTGCGCTGACAAGTCCCTCGTAAATCAGGGACTCGACTGCATCGGCTGCATCCTCGAACAGGAAGCTGAGTTCCTTTTTTTCGACAGTGCCGAAGTCCCGGAGGACGTGCTCGGCTGCGTCCTGCCGCCCGGGTGGCCGGCCCACACCTACCCTGACCCGCAGATAGTCCTTGGTGCCGAGCGCCTTACTCATGTCCCGGAGACCGTTATGGCCCCCCTCACCACCGCCGTATTTGAGCTTGACGGTGTTGAAGTCAATATCTATTTCGTCATGGACCGCTATGACGCGTTCGGGAGGGATGTCGTAGAAACGGCATAGCGCACTGACTGGCCCACCGGATAGGTTCATGAAGGTAAGCGGTTTGGCCAGTACCAGCCGGGGCCCGCCCAGACCCAGCCGGCCCTCCAGGACGGCCGCGTGCGCTTTGTGGCTTTTGAACTTCCCGCCCAGGCGTGACCCAAGGACGTCAAGAACCATCTGCCCGACATTGTGCCGGTTATGGCTGTAGTCGGGCCCAGGGTTACCGAGCCCGACTACCAGCCACGTATCAGTTGCCACAAGCGCGCCAGATGGGTGGCTACTCGCCTTCTTCTGACTTCTCGCCGGAGGCAGCTACAACGTCGCCTTCTGCAACGGTTTCGCCGTCGTCCTCGCCCAGGTCCTGGACGGTCGGCTCGCTGATGTTGACGATCAGGGTGTCGTCCTCGATCAGCAGGGTGACGCCCTTGGGCAGTTCGATATCGGACGCGTGAATGTGCTCGCCAACCGTCCGTCCTTCAACATTGACGGTCAGGGAATCCGGCAGGTGGGTGGCTTCTGCTTCAACCTGAACCGAGTTGTGCTCGAGGTTCATGACGGCGCCCGGGGCCAGTTCGCCTTCAACGTGGATAAAGACGTCGACGACGACCTTCTCGCCGCTACGAACGGTCAGCAGGTCGAGGTGCTCGACAATGCGCTTCAACGGGTTGCGGACAACGTACTTGGCGAGAGCCAGGTGCTCCTCCCCTTCGACGTCGAGGGTCAGCAGCGCATTGGAGGTCCTCAGGGCCAGCGTGGTTGCCTTGGAGGGAAGCAATACGTGGATGGGGTCGGCGCCGTGGCCGTAGATAACCGCAGGGATCTTGTTCTCGCGGCGTGCGCGGCGTGCTGCACCCTTACCGAATTCGGTACGAACTTCTGCTGGGAGCGTGAGGTCAGACATGAAATCTCCTGTTGTGGCGATGAGTGGATCGTTGCCAGGGTCACGATCGTCAGCTGTCTAGAAACAGGTCATCGTCAACACAATCCGTGTCGGACGTCAGTCGCTAGCCACCGTCGATCACGGAACAGTTCCCGGGTCTTCCCGGGATGCTCCCTCGCCTAGGCATCGGGATCAATGGTACAGCACGTTCGCCTGGGCATCGACCGGGCCCACGGATGATCGCCCGAAACTGGCTGACCTCCCCTCATCATCCTCTAATGTGTGAGGCATACCGTTAAAAGCTGATGGAGCCCGTCGGATTCCTCACGGAATCCCGGGCCAGCCCGACAAAGGATCACCATGCGAATTTCTGTTATCGGTTGCGGCTACCTTGGCGCTGTTCACGCGGCGTGCATGGCGAAATTGGGGCACGACGTCGTCGCCATCGATATTGATGAGCGGAAGATTGCCGAGTTGCAAGCCGGACGATCGCATTTTTTTGAGCCCGGCCTCCCTGAACTCCTGGACGAGGTGCTGCAGACCGGCCGGCTCAAGTTCAGCGCTGACATCGCTGACGCGCGTGGGGCCCAGGTCCACTTCCTCTGCGTGGGGACCCCGCAGCGGAAAGGCGAGTATGCGGCTGACCTGCGGTACGTCGATGCGGCGTTTGCGTCTCTCGCGGATTCACTCGAGGCGGGGAACCTGGTTGTCGGCAAGTCGACTGTTCCGGTGGGCACCGCTGCGCGGCTCGCCGATGACCTGGCTGAGCGGTTCCCCGAGGCGAGTCTCGCGTGGAACCCCGAGTTCCTCAGGGAGGGCTTCGCCGTCAAGGACACGCTCAGCCCCGACCGGCTGGTGTACGGGGTTCCGGCCGGGGAGGCCGGCGAGCAGGCAACAGCGATGCTCGACGAAGTGTACGCGGGTCCGATGGGTTTGGGCACCCGGCGGCTGGTCGCCGACTACGCCACCGCGGAACTGGTGAAATCGGCGGCCAACTCGTTCCTCGCCACGAAGATTTCCTTCATCAACGCCATGGCGGAGGTGTGCGACGCCGCCGGCGCTGACGTCACGCTGCTGGCCGACGCCCTCGGGATGGATGACCGGATCGGCAGGAAGTTCCTCAACGCGGGTATAGGCTTCGGCGGTGGCTGCCTGCCCAAGGACATTCGTGCCTTCATGGCCCGGGCCGGGGAGCTGGGGGCTGACCAGGCGTTGACGTTCCTCCGCGAGGTGGACGACATCAACCTGCGGCGCCGGATCCGGGTGGTTGAGCTGACCCGCCAACTTGTCGGGGGTTCCCTTCTCGGAAAACGGATCACCGTGTTGGGGGTGGCCTTCAAACCGAATAGCGACGACGTCAGGGACTCTCCGGCGCTGAGCATTGCCGCGCAACTTCAGCTCCAGGGCGCCGACGTGACGGTGACCGACCCTGAGGCCCTGACCAATGCCCGTGGCCGCTTCCCCGAGTTGACCTATGAGCCCGACTTCGACGCCGCCGTCGCCCACGCCAACGCGGTGCTGGTCCTCACCGAATGGGACCAGTACCGTTCGCTCGAGCCAGCCGCGTTGGCCCTCCGGGTGGCAAGCAAGAACATCCTCGACGGCCGGAACGTGCTAAGTCCCGCCGAATGGCGCGCGGCGGGGTGGAACTATCAGGGCATCGGGCGCCCGTAGCGGGCGCCTCCTGCCCTGAACCGTGTCCCTACGCGATACCGTCGAAAAGGCTGGTGACCGATCCGTCGTCGAACACTTCACGAATGGCCCGCGCAATCAGGGGTGCGATGGACAGCACGGTGAGCTGCGGGAACCGTTTTTCGGAGGGAATGGGCAGGGTGTTTGTCACCACTACCTCCCGGGCGCCGGATTCGGAGAGACGGCGTGCCGCCGGGTCGGAGAACACCGCATGGGTCGCCGCGATGATCACGTCTTTGGCCCCGGCGTTCTTCAGCACCTGGACTGCGCCGGAGATGGTTCCGCCGGTATCGATCATGTCGTCGATCAGCACACAGGTCCGACCCTCGACCTGACCCACCACCTGCTTGGACACCGCCTGGTTGGGGACGGTCAGGTCGCGGCTCTTATGCACGAAGGCCAGCGGTGAACCGCCGAGCCGCTCGGCCCACTGCTCAGCTACCCTGACCCGGCCGGTGTCCGGGGAGACCACCGTGACGTTGTCGGCGTCGACCCGGGTGCGGATGTAGTCGGCGAGCAGCGGAATGGCCATCAGATGGTCGACCGGCCCGTCGAAGAAGCCCTGAATCTGTGAGGTGTGCAGGTCAACGGACATGAGCCGGTTGGCTCCGGCCGTCTTATACAGATCCGCGACGAGGCGGGCGGAGATCGGTTCGCGGCCGCGGCCCTTTTTGTCCTGGCGGGCATAGGGGTAGAACGGGGAAACCACAGTGATCCGCTTGGCTGAGGCCCGCTTCAGGGAATCGATCATGATGAGCTGTTCCATCAGCCAGTTGTTCAACGGCGCCGGGTGAGCCTGGATCACGAACACGTCGGTGCCGCGGACACTTTCGCCGGACCGGACGTAAATCTCACCGTTCGCGAAGTCGTAGGCGGAGATGGGCAGCAGCTCAGTGCCGAGTGCCGCGGCAATTTCCTCGGCCAATTCCGGGTGTGCCCGCCCTGAAGCCAGGACCAGTTTCTTCTCGCCGCGTGCGGTGATCTCGCTCATGAACTGTCGCTTTCGTCAGTGCTCTTGGTACTGCTGGTAGGTTCAGCAGCCGGGTCAGTGGTGGCCGATTTCTGAGCTGCAGCCGCCGCATCGGCTGCGGAACTGCCGGGACGTTTGGCCTGCACCCAGCCCTCCGAGGTGCGCTGCGGCGCAACGCTGAAGGCCAGCGCTCCCGGCGGGACGTCGTTGCGCACAATCGCGCCCGCACCGGTGTAGGCACCATCACCGATTGTCACTGGCGCCACGAAAACCGTATTGGAACCGGTGCGGACATTGCTGCCGATGGTGGTGCGGTGCTTGTTGACCCCGTCGTAATTGGCGGTGATATTGCCGCAGCCGATATTAGTGTTCTCGCCGATCTCGGTGTCCCCCGCATATCCGAGGTGCGACAGCTTTGATCCGCGGCCAATGATGACGTTCTTCGTCTCGTAGAATGCGCCGATCTTCCCGCCTTCACCCAGCACCGTGCCGGGACGCAGGTAAGTGAACGGGCCAACAGAGGCGCCGGCGCTAATCCGTGCGCCGGAGCCGTGGGTCCGGAGCACCGTGGCACCCTCGCCCACCACCACATCGGTGAGGGTGGTATCAGGGCCGACGACGGCGTCGCGCGCAATCTCACAGACGCCGTGGAGCTGGGTGCCCGGCAGGATTGTGACGTCCTCCGCCAGGTGCACCGAGGTATCAATCCAGGTGGAGCCGGGGTCAACGATTGAAACCCCGGCGCGCATCCAGCGGGTCAGGGTGCGGCGGTTGAGCTCGGCGCCGAGGGCTGCAAGCTGGACCCGGTCGTTGGCGCCCTCGACCTGCCAGGGATCGTCGGAAACGACGGCGGCCACCCGGCCGCCCCTGGCTGAGGCGATGCCGAGGACGTCGGTCAGATACATTTCACCCTGAGAGTTACCTGCCGTGACTGATGTGAGCGCGTTGCGCAGGGTTGTCGCGTCGAACGCGTAGATGCCCGAGTTGATTTCGTGGATGGACCGCTGGGCGTCGGAGGCGTCCTTGTGCTCGACGATGCCGGTGACGGTGCCGTCGTCGGCCCGCAGGATCCGGCCATAGCCGGTCGCGTCCTTAAGGACGGCGGTCAAGACGGTCACCGCGTTGTCTTGCGTGGTGTGCGCCGCGACGAGCTCGGCCAGAGTGTCGGCGGTCAGCAGCGGTACGTCGCCGTAGGTGACCACTATCGTGCCATCGAGGGGGGCTTCACCCGCCTGATCCAGCGCCGCAAGCGCTACCTGCACCGCGCGACCAGTACCTGGCACGTCGTCCTGGTCCACAATGAGTGCCTGCTCATCCAGGCTGGAGATATGGCTGGCGACGAGGTTCCGTTCGTGCCGGACCACCACTGCCATTGCCTCGGGGACCACACCACGGGCGGCTGCCATCGCATGTCCCACCATCGACCTGCCGCCGAGGGTGTGGAGGATCTTCGGTGTCCGGGATTTCATCCGGGTCCCGGCTCCTGCTGCGAGCACGATGACGGCTGCTGGCCGCAGGACTCCTGTCACTGAATCTGATGTCTGGTGGTGCGTGTTTGAGGTCTGCGGACCCATTGAGGAGACACTCCTGCCTGTAGTTTCGCTGTCAACCGGAAAAGTACAGGCTCACACCGGCAATACTACCCGCGGCACTACTGCCCTACAGTTCCGCCCATAGGATTCGAACCTATACTCCACAGCTCCAAAGGCTGGGGTGCTGCCATTACACCAGGGCGGACTACGCCTGAGGAACTGCCAAATTTCCGTCACGAAGCGCGGTTATCCAGTTTGCCATGAGTCGGGTGCATCCTGCGACTTGGAAACCCCTCCGGGCTGTTCCCTGGGTGGGGACAGGACTCCTTTCCGGCCCTCCCTTCCGGTTCTGCTTTTCCGGCTTGCGCCTCCCTCTTCGCCGAACCGTGAGCTCTGGTGGGCTGGCGGGCTTGTGAGGGCGAGTCGCCCGATCTAAGGCCTCAGCGGGCGCGTTGTGGTTCCCTTTATGCCGCCGATCCAAAAACTTTGATCTGCCAGGAAAAATAGTTCAAAATTCTTTTCCGGGTGCCTTCCTGCGGACCTTATTTTGTCAGTGCCCGATGATGGAATGAAGGTATGAAAAGCAGTACAGCTTCTCCTACCGGAACGGGATACCCTCCCGAATCCGGCCCGGACTCCCGCTCCACTAACGGGTCTGCGGATACTGCCGAGGGGGCGCCCGGCGGGACGTCAGGCGGGGCGTCTGGTGGGGCGTCTGGTGGGGCGTCTGGTGGGTATGGTCCGGGTGGTCCGTTGGGCGTCGGCGCGGTGTGGACCGCCCCGGCAGCTGATCGGGAAGCGTCAGCTGATCGGCCGGCGTTGACGGGCGGGGTGGCTGTGGCGGCGGTGGTCGGCCTGGATGCGGGGCGGACCCTGGACCTGATTAAGGATCTGGGAGGGTTGCGTTCCTGGGTTGATGCGCAGGAAGCGAAAGC